>NZ_FOOK01000017.1 GCF_900113175.1 Planifilum fulgidum
CGACGGAGTCAGACCATTGAGCGCAGCTTCGCTGACGCCAAAGAACTTCATGGGCTTCGTTATGCACGCTACAGGGGGCTTGCCAAAGTCAGAGAGCAATGCCTCCTTATTGCCGTGGCTCAAAACATCAAAAAAATGGCCTTGCTCCTCTCGAAGAGAGGAAAAGGCTTTGTGATCCGCCTAATTTACCAAATCTAATTTCCTTTATCTGTTTATTTCCCATAAACATGCAACCCCTGGCGCTTTTCTTGCGAAAAGAGCCAGGGGGTTTGTCATCAATCTCAGGGAGGGCGATGGCCCTCCCCTTTTTTCTTTTTTGGACGGATCATATCAGCAGGTGGAAAAGCTGGGGATCCTTGTTGATTTCAATATAGGGGAAACCCTTTTTGTTCATGCGTTCGATCAGCGAAGCGTAATCCTCCCGGTTTTTCAGCTCGATTCCAACCAGGGCCGGGCCGTTGTCCTTGTTGTTCTTTTTGGTGTACTCGAACCGGGTGATATCGTCATTCTCCCCGAGCACGTCGTCCAGAAATTCGCGCAGGGCGCCGGCCCGCTGCGGGAAATTGATGATGAAATAGTGTTTGAGCCCTTCGTGAATCAGCGAGCGCTCCTTGATTTCCTGCATCCGGTCGATGTCGTTGTTTCCGCCGCTGATGATGCAGACCACGTTCTTTCCCCGGATCTGTTCCCGGAAAAAGTCGAGGGCGGACACGGGGAGCGCCCCCGCCGGTTCGACAACGATGGCGTGTTGGTTGTACAAATTCAGGATGGTGGTGCACACTTTTCCTTCCGGCACGGCAATCACGTCATCCACGTTTTCCCGGCAGATCCTGAAGGTCAGATTGCCCACCTGCTTGACCGCCGCCCCGTCCACAAAGGGTTCGATCTCCTCCAATTTCACCACGCGCCCCTGTTTCAGCGACTCCCGCATGCTTTGGGCGCCGGCGGGTTCCACCCCGATCACCTTGGTCTCCGGGTACACGCTTTTGATATAGGAGCTGACGCCGGCGATCAGCCCGCCGCCGCCGACGGTGACAAACACATAATCCGGGGGCTGTTTCAGGTCATTGAGGATTTCGATCCCGATGGTGCCCTGCCCGACGATGGTGCGGTAATCGTCAAAGGGGTGGATGAAGGCCATTTGGTGCTTCTTGACATAGTCCATGGCCCGCTGGAAGGAATCGTCGAAGGTATCGCCGGTCAGGATCACTTCCACATATTCGCCGCCGTAATGTTTGACCTGATGGATCTTTTGCCGCGGTGTCGTGGTCGGCATGAATATCTTTCCGGGAATCCCGAGGTGGCGGCAGGAGTAGGCCACCCCCTGGGCGTGGTTTCCCGCGCTGGCACAGACCACCCCCTTCTTCCGCTCTTCCTCGGGAAGGCTGCAAATGGTGTTATAGGCGCCCCGAATTTTGAAGGAACGGACGGTTTGCAGGTCTTCCCGCTTCAAATGGACGTCGCAACCGTATTTCTCGGACAGGAGGCGGTTATATTCAAGGGGAGTGTGCACGCAGACTTTTTTCAGCCTCTGGCTGGCAATGAGAATATCCTCGATTTTGACGTGATCGACCTGATCGGCGCGCGTTTGGTCCAAAGTTTTTCCCATCCCACCTCATCCTTTTGCATTTTAATGTTTATTTGATTTTATAGCGCACCGGACACCCGGATGTCCAGCGTTTTCCGGAAGGGCCTAAACGTGACGGGCGGTTTCGTTTCAGCGCCGCCACGCGTCGAAAACAACAAACAACAATTAAAAAAACCTCGCGGATTTCGCGAGGATCATGCGGCGGATCGGCGGCGCCCTCAATGGATGCGGCGGATGAGCCCCACCACTTTGCCGAGGATGGTCACCTGGGGAAGCAGAATGGGCTCCATGAGGTCATTTTCCGGTTGAAGGCGGACATAATCCTTTTCCTTGTAAAAGCGCTTCACGGTGGCCTCTTCATCCGGGGTCATGGCCACGACGATGTCGCCGTTGTCCGCGGTGGGCTGTTGCCGGACGATGACGTAGTCCTTGTCGAAGATGCCGGCATTGATCATGCTGTCCCCCTGTACGGAAAGGATGAAATGCTTGCCGTTGCCCACCATTTTTTTGGGAAGGGGAATGTATTCCTCAATGTTTTCCACGGCGGTGATCGGTTCTCCGGCAGTCACCTTCCCGACCAGCGGAACCATCACCGTGTCGGTTTCCGGGCGGCGTTCCTTCGTCGGGCGATCCAAAATCTCAATGGCCCTCGGCTTGGTCGGATCGCGCCGGATGAATCCCTTTTTTTCCAGGCGGGACAAATGGCCGTGAACGGTCGAACTGGAGGCGAGCCCCACCGCTTCGCCGATTTCCCGGACGGAGGGAGGGTAACCCTTTTCCTCCACCTCTTTTTTTATGTAATCCAGAATCGCCTGTTGCCGGGGAGACAGTTTGGACATGCGCTCATCTCCTTTCTCGGACACAGGTCAGCACCGCCCTGCGGCAAATTAGGCCCCGAAAACCCATATCCGCTGAATTCCTCCCATTTTTCAGTATACATGAAAGGCAAACAAAACACAAACATGAGTTCGGAGAACGCCTTGACAGAACGCGTGTTCTGTAATATGCTTGGTTCAAAGGTAATTATTTGAAATGAACATCCGGCGCCGACGGAGGGGGAAGGGATGAAGCGGAGGGGAACGGCTCTTATCGGAATCCTTTGTTTTCTGTTGATGATTGCGGTCGCCTGGGGAGGCCGGGCGGCCGGCGACGGTCCGGAGCCGACGGTGGATGTTCGCGTCGAGCCCGGTGACACGCTGTGGAGTCTGGCCCGGAGGCATGCGGATGATTCCGTCGACATCCGGGAACTGATCAGCGATATACGACGGATCAATCAGCTGGAGGATGCCGTGATCCATCCCGGCCAGACACTGAAAATCCCTGTCCGCAAAGGGGAGTGACCGCCGTTTCCTTTGAGCGCGTTTGTTTGCCGGCCGGCCGTTACCATGCGGAAAACGTACGAAACCGGAGGATTTCTGAAGATCGCGGCTCCCATTTTTTCTTTTCATTTTTCATCTGGATAGGATCTTTCAGCCTCTGTGTCATCGCTTTTGACGGGCCGCCTTCCGATTTTATAAAATAAATGCAGGTCCTTTGGAAACCGCATTTTTTTATTTTTTCCGGGAGTGTCGGGATGCTTTCGGAGAGGGGCTCCTGAGGGTTCGCCTCTTGTGCCGCCCCATATTATCTGAATTTTCTAAAAGAAAGGGGGTCGTTTCTTGCCGAAAATCGAAGTGAGAAACCTCACCAAAATTTTTGGGCGCCATCCCTTGCGGGGATTGGCGCTGTTGAAGCAAGGCAAAAGCAAAGAAGAAATATTCAGGGAGACGGGGATGACCGTCGGGGTCAACCGGGCTTCCTTTTCGGTGGAGAGCGGAGAAGTTTTCGTGATCATGGGTCTGTCCGGAAGCGGCAAATCCACTCTGGTCCGGCTGTTGAACCGGCTTATTGAACCGACGGAAGGAACGGTGCTCGTCGACGGGGACGACGTGACGAAGATGAGCGCCGATGAGCTTAGGCAAATGCGCAGGACCAAGATGGGAATGGTCTTTCAGCGGTTTGCCCTGTTTCCCCACAAGAGCGTCCGCGAAAATGTGGAATACGGCCTGGAAGTGCAGGGGGTGCCCAAGCGGGAACGCAGGGAAAAAGCTCTCCAGTCCCTGGAGCTGGTGGGTCTGAGGGATTACGCCGACCAGTTGCCGGACCAACTTTCCGGCGGGATGCAACAGCGGGTGGGCCTGGCCCGGGCCCTGGCCACCGATCCGGACATTTTGCTGATGGATGAAGCCTTCAGCGCCCTCGATCCCTTGATCCGCAAGGAAATGCAGGATGAGATGATGGAGCTTCAGTCCACCATGAACAAGACGATCGTTTTTATCACCCACGATTTGGACGAGGCGTTGCGCATCGGCGACCGCATCGCCCTGATGAAAGACGGATCGATCGTCCAGATCGGGACGCCGGAGGAGATCCTGACCAATCCGGCCAACGAATACGTGGAAAAATTTGTGGAAGACGTCAACATCACCAAGGTGCTGACGGCCGGCTCCGTCATGAAGCGGCCGGAGGTGTTGGTCCTGGGCAAAGAAGGGCCCCGGGTGGCTCTGAAACGGATGAGGGAAAGGGGCCTTTCCGGGCTGATGGTGGTTGACCGGACCCGGAAACTGGTCGGAATCCTGACCGCGGAGGCGGCGCGAAGCCTGTTGGATGAGAAGAGCGATCGAAGCATGGAAGATGTGTTGGTGAGAGACGTCGTTATGGCGCACAAGGATACGCCCGTGAGCGAGCTCTTGCCCAAAATGGCCGAAAAGCAGTTTTCTCATCCGGCGGCGGTCATCGACGATCAGGGCAAACTGCGCGGAGTGGTGGTGCAAGGCGCCATCTTTGCCGCCCTGGCCGGAAACGGGGTGAAACAGGATGAACCTTCCTAAGCTTCCCCTGGACCGGTGGGTGGACAAAGCCGTCCGATGGCTCCAGGATCACTTTGCCGCCCTGTTTGACTGGATTTCGTCCGGGATTCAGCCGCTTGTCGCCTTTTTCCAGTCCCTTTTCACCGCGTTGCCCCCGGTGCCGACCGCCGTGCTCATCGCCGCCTTGGCGCTGTTGGCGAGCCGGCTGTCGGTGTCGCTGTTCACCCTGTTCGGTCTGCTTTTGATTTACAATCTGGGTTATTGGAACGAGGCGGCCGAAACCATCTCCCTGGTGCTGACCGCGACCACCCTTTCCGTCGTCGTCGGGGTTCCCCTGGGCATTGTGGCCGCCAAAAGCCGGAGGGCGCAAAACCTCCTCACTCCGATTTTGGACTTCATGCAGACAATGCCCGCCTTCGTCTATCTGATTCCGGCCGTGTTCTTCTTCGCCCTGGGGGCCGTGCCGGGAGTGATCGCTTCGGTCATCTTTGCAATGCCCCCGACCATTCGCCTCACCAGCCTCGGAATCCGTCAAGTGTCCGGCGACTTGATTGAGGCGGCGGAAGCCTTCGGCTCGACGCCCGCCCAGAAACTCTTCAAGGTGCAACTTCCCCTGGCCAAGTCGACGATCATGGCCGGAATCAACCAGACGATCATGCTTTCCCTGTCCATGGTCGTCATCGCTTCCATGATCGGGGCCGGCGGATTGGGCACCGTCGTGCTGCAGGCGATCACCCGCCTGGAGGTCGGAAAGGGCTTTGAAGGCGGATTGTCCATTGTGATCATCGCCATCATCCTGGATCGGATCACCCAAAGCTTGGCCCGGGACAGGAAACGGACACCCGTCCGGGAAAAAGGGAAAAAAGGGCGATGGAAAGCGGGATTGGCGATCCTGATCGTTCTTACGATGGTCGGCGCCGCCCTGGCGCAACATTCGGTGACAAACCAGCAAACCGTCACCCTGACCTATGTGAACTGGGAGTCGGAAGTGGCCAGCACCTATGTGTTGAAACACGTTCTGGAAGAGGAAGGCTTTCACGTGGAATTGAAGGAAGTGGATGCCGGCCCGATGTTCGCCGCGGTGGCCAGCGGGGATGCGGACGGCACGACGGCGGCTTGGCTGCCCGTGACCCACAAGGATTACATGGCGGAATACAAGGACCGGGTGGTTGATTTGGGCCCCAATCTGGAAGGAACCCGGGTCGGTCTGGTGGTGCCGGAGTATGTGGAGGCGGACTCCATCGAGGATCTGAAGAGCCGGGCGGAGGAGTTTGACAACCGGATCATCGGCATCGAAGCCGGGGCCGGCGTGGTCCAACTCGCGGAAAAAGCGATTGAAGATTACGGTCTGGACATGGAACTGGTGACCAGCTCCAGCGCGGCCATGACCGCGTCCCTCGAAAAGGCGTACCGGGCGAAGGAGCCGATCGTGGTCACCGGTTGGAAGCCTCACTGGAAATTTGCCAAGATGAAATTGAAGTTCCTGGAGGACACGAAGAAAACCTTCGGGGAAACGGAAAACATTCACACCCTGGTCCGGAAGGGATTGAAAGAGGACAATCCGAAGGCCTACCGGATCATGGACCGGTTCCGCTGGACTGCTCAGGACATGGAAGAAGTGATGCTGATGATCCAGGAAGGAAAGACGCCGGAGGAAGCCGCGGCCCACTGGGTGGAAAATCATCCGGACAAGGTGAAGGAGTGGACGAAGTAGAAGAAACCACCGCCAACAGGCGGTGGTTTTTTGCCGGATCCCTCAGGCGGGCGGCGGGATGTGCCACCCTTTTCCCGATCTCCCTGGTTTCTGCGTTTTTCCGGCCGGAGCGTTTTCCGCCTTTTTCTTGGAAACAGCCAGAGGCGCACCTCCTCCGGCAAATCGCTTGGAAGGGCTTCGACTTGATCGACGGTTTTCATCGAATAATGACATTGAACAAATACCAACCAACCGGTCATCGCTGGATGGGATGCGCGCTTCCAGACCGTTGTCCATGCTCATGCGGACCAGGAAGCGGGGGATACAAGGCGGGGCAATTCCGCTGTTTTCTTCCCGTTTCCTCTCTCGCCTCGCTAAAAAGCCGGATCATTCCCCGCCCATCGCCCCGGCGGGGGCGATGGGCGGATTCTCTCTTTTTCAAATGATCTCACTTCTTGCACTTGACGGAACGCCCGACATCGTTCTACAATATTAACGAGTACCCTCCGGTACTGACCGGAGCGGATTTTTCCCGCATCATTGGCTGCGAAGCGGGGAAAGAGGGTGCTGGTGCGGGAACCTTTTCTTTTGCCGGGTCCGGTACCAGTACGTATCAGTATCTATCCGGAGGTGGGCCTTGTTGAAGACGAAAGCCATGAGCGGCCTGAGCTTTCAGCTGTCTGAAGAACAGGAAGAGCTGCGAAAATGGGCCCGGGGATTTGCCGAGAAGGAAATCCGGCCCGTCGCGGCGGAGTACGACGAAAAGGAAGAGTTTCCGTATGAAGTGCTCAAGAAGGCGGCAAAGGTCGGCCTGACCAACTATATGGCCCCCGAGGAGTACGGCGGAGGCGGGCTGACGAGCGTCATGGCCGCTTGCCTGATCCTCGAGGAGCTTTACTGGGGCTGCGCCGGAATCGCCACCTCCCTCTCGGCCGCCGGTTTGGCGGGGCTTCCCATCTATTACATGGGAAATGAAGAGCAGAAGAAAAAATGGATTCCTTATCTGTGCGATCCGGAAAACCCGCGCCTGGGCGCGATGGCATTGACGGAACCGGGGGCGGGGTCCGATGTGAAGGCGATTCAGACGCGCGCGGTCCGCGACGGGGATGAATGGGTGATCAACGGGCGGAAGTGTTTTATCACCAACGGAGGCATTGCCGATCTGTACGTGGTGTTCGCCAAGACCGATCCCGATGCCGGCTACCACGGCGTATCCGCCTTTATCGTCCCCGGGGACACGCCGGGACTTTACGGGGGCAAAAAAGAGCGGAAAATGGGGATTCGCGCCTCCCACACCGGCGACGTGATCTTCGACAATGTGCGGGTGCCCCATGAAAACTTGCTCGGCGAAGAGAACATGGCCTTTTTCGGCGCGATGAAGATGCTGGAGTATTCCCGTCCGGCGGTGGCGGCGGGAGCGGTCGGCGTGGCCCGGGCGGCCTATGAATACGCGCTGGAGTACGCAAAGCAGCGGGTCCAATTCGGCCGTCCCATCTTCAAAAATCAGGCGATTTCCTTCATGCTGGCCGACATGAAGACCAAGATCGACGCCGCCCGCCTTTTGACCTGGCGCGCGGCGGAATTGGCCGACCGGGGAGAATCCTGCGCCGTGGAGGGCAGCATGGCCAAGGCCTTTGCGGCGGAGGTCGCGATGGAAGTGACGACCAATGCCGTTCAGATCCTCGGCGGCTACGGTTACATGCGGGACTATCCGGTGGAGAAGTGGATGCGGGACGCCAAGATTTTGTCCATCTACGAAGGCACGACGCAAATCCAGAAAAAGGTGATCGCCGCGGGATTGTGACGATTGCCGCATCTTTGAACTTGTAAAACCCTCGGTGTTGTAGTACTGTTATAGCGAACATCATATGAAAACAGACGAAAGGGGAAAGAAAATGGGTAAAGATTTGAAAGACTACACTCTGGATGAAATATTCCAAAAGGTGGAAGAAGTTTTGAACAAGGAGCCCGGACCGACCCAGGGGATTCAAGCGGTCTACCAGTACGAAATCAGCGGCGAAGGAGGAGGCACTTACCAGCTCCACCTGTCCGACGGAAAGGCGAAGGTGGAGAAGGGCGAGGCGGCAAATGCCGACTGCACGCTGCAGATGTCCCTGGACGACTTCCGGGATCTGCTCCTGGGCAATCTGAACGGAACCGCCGCCTTCATGGCCGGCAAGCTGAAAGTGAAAGGAAACCTCGGGCTGGCGATGAAAATGGAAAACGTGCTGCGTCAGTATGATGTGAAGCAGTATATTTGATCCTTGCAAGATAATCAAGAAATCAGCCACTTCGCATGCCGAAGTGGCTGACTGTTTTTATGGGTGCAAAAACCCGCATGAATGCATCCGCCATCGGCAGGATCTCCACCCCCCGTCCGATCAGGCGTCCCTTCGGAAAGGGTTGCATCGATTCGATCATCCTCGGGGAACCTTCCGATCTTCGCTTCGTCGGCGAACAGAAGGGGGCGGACTGGACACTGAAAAGCGAGGGGACCGACGAGCCGATCGAGGTGACCAAGAAAGGGGACCAAATCGAGCTCGTCCGGAGCGAAAACCGGGAAACATTGTCCGAACGTCCCGGGACCATCTCCTGTTGCTCCGGGAGGCGGCCGGATCGGCATCCGCCCGAATGACATCGGCTCCAGCTTGGGCGGGAATCGCCGTTCCCCGATGGAGAAGAACGTCGATCTAGCCACGGTCACTGTGATGTAACCGATCGTCGCGTATGTTGGATTGACAGCGGACGTCACCAATCCGATCCTTCGTTTGGGGAGAAGGCGAGTTGTCACCAGGGCGGATCATGCGTAAAATGCCGCAATTCCTTAAACGTCAGCTGGCTTGCCTCGGTGCCCCCTCCCGCTTGCGCTCTAACCCGCATCACCGCCTCGATAAAAGCGGCTTCTCCCATCTCGGCGTGGAAAATCATCCGGACAAGGTGAAGGAGTGGACGAAGTAGAAGAAACCACCGCCTGTTGGCGGTGGTTTTTTGTCGGATCCCTCAGGCGGGGCGGCGGGATGTGCCACCTTTTTCCCGATCTCCCTGGTTTCTGCGTTTTTCCGGCCGGATCGTTTTCCACCTTTTTCTTGGAAACAGCCAGATGCGCACTTCCTCCGGCAAATCACTTGGAAAGGCGCGGCGCAGAGGGAACGAAAGGAACAACGGGCTTTTTTTCGATCTCCCCTCAAATCGACGAGTCGTCCGTTCCAAGGCGAAACCGCGGTGGAGGAGCCTCATTCGTTGATCCGTAAATCGTTGCCACTTTTGAGGCGTGTCCACCACATACCCGATTTGATCAACGCCCATCACCTTCATCAAGGTCAACGTTTCCTGCAACAGATGCGTGCCGATGGAAAGATGCCGCTCATGCTCCCAAGGCAAGTCCAACAGCACCGGTTTTCCGATCTTGGGGAGGGCCCAATGGGCGCCACGGCCCGTCAGCCGATTTTCCTGCGGGGCGACAAGCACCCCTTTCGGCGGATCGACCCCTTTTGCATCATCCGGTCCACATACAGTTTCACGTCGTCGGCATGGCCGGGATCGGTCCATACGACGATGAAATCCTTCCATTTATCCGGTCGGACGGGGCGAACCGGGATGAAATTCCTTAAAACGGAGGATAAAAAAACCGAAACAAAAGGTGGGCGGCACGGCATCTTTATTCCTTTCACGTCCTCCGGAGGGCGGACGGTTATTTGTCAGATGGCGCATCCTGTTCTTTCGGATACCGAAACCTGCTTTTCCCAGCTCGCCCGTCAGCTCCTGGAGGGGGTGAATCCCAGGCGGGGGCACGGAACCTTCGGCGGTGATGTTCCGTGCCCCCGGGTGAAAGGGAGGCGTGACACCCCTCAAGACCAAGGTGGTGATTCGGGGAGTCTCCATCCCCTCGACGGGAATGGAAGGGGAGAGGAAGTCACATCAAACTGTCCAGCCGCTTGAGCGCCTCATCCTTCTCCGAATTGATGACGTGGGTGTAGATTTGGGTTGTCTGGATGCTGGAGTGGCCGAGAATCTCCTGGACCACGCGCAGATTTTCCCCGTTGGAGAGGAGCAGAGTGGCCAGGGTGTGGCGCAGTTTGTGGGGGGAGATGTTGGCCGCTTTGGGAGGAAGATTGGCCTCCCGGACATATTTTTGGATCGCTTCATACACTCCCTTCCGGCTGAGGCGGGTCCGATTGCGATTGAGGAAGAGGGCCTCCCGGTGTTCCGGGGGGATGCCATCCGAGGGCCGTTGCGCCAGGTAATCCCGAAGGGCCTGGTAGGCGGTGTTGTTCAATTTCAGCATCCGTTCCCGGCCCCCTTTGCCCAGAACGATCACCCGCGCCGTGTCCCCGTCCGGCTGAATGCTGTTCAGATTGAGACCGACCAACTCGGACACGCGCATCCCGGTCCCCAGAAGAAGGAGGAGAATGGCCCTGTCACGGGCTTCGATCCAGGGAAACGTGCGATGGTCTCCGCGGTTGCGTTCGTGATAGCTGTCGACCGCCTTGATGAGCCGGAGGGCTTCGTCCCGGGTGAGGAAGACGGGCATGCGGCGGCGGGAGCGGGAGCGGAGGGAGGCATCCTCGTATTCCTGCATGGGGTCGCGTTCCAGGTATCCGGATTTGACCAAAAAGCGGAAGAGAGAGCGGAGGGAAGCTCTCTTCCTTTCTTTTCCGCTGCGGGAATTTTCCCGGAAATGTTTCCGCTTGACCCACTGTTGCCGGATGGCGCCGGTTTTCGGATCCTTCGAGCGGATTTTCACCCAGACGGTCCGCTCATACCCGTTTTCGATGTGTCTGAAAAACCGCTGGATGGTGCGCGGAGTGACCGATTCGAAACCGATGTTGCGGGAAGCGAGAAAATCGAAGAAGAGAGCGAAGTCATAGGCGTAATTGGCGATGGTTTGACGGGAGCGGTCGGCGCTGATCATCTCCAGAAAAAAATCCTGAACCGCTTCCGGAAAACGGGCGATGATCCGGTTGATGTTTTCCGGAAGGCGGCGGGAGATGACGGGAAAGTCGGAGGGGGGCAACATGTGCATCGCTCCTTTTGCAAACCGGATTGTGCCGGCGGGATTTATTTCGGCTTCAGCGGCATACCCGGAGCCGCTGATCAGGAAATCGGGCCGCGTCGGATAAACGTCCCTTTCGATCGGGTGGAGGAGGCGACCCGGAAATATTTTGTAACCTTATTATAACGGGTTAAAAAGGGTTCCGAAAGGGGAGGGCCATGAGAAAAAGCGCGTGTTTCGACGGCCACCGTCTCCCGGGTGTTGAACGGGCATCCGTACGTGTCCGAACGTAGCCGTCCGGCGGTTGAAGAAGCCATTCGCCAGCTGAATTACACTCCCAATTCCTCGGCGGTTCATCTGAAGCGGGGAAAGAACCGGGGTCATCGCCGCCATTATCAAGCAGCGACGTCGCCCAGTGCGAAACCCAGGCAAGGGACGCGGTCCTGATCAACCTGCTCTCCCTCAAATATTTGATCCGCGAAGCCGTCGACGCAGGAGTTGAAAAATTATTTTCCCGTCTTCTTTTGCCGTCTACGATCCCCGTTCGACGACGATCACCCGCTGGCTTGGCAGGTGAAGCTGTCCGTGCCGCTAAAGCCGACGTCCGGAGTGTAGGTGAAGGAGCCGTCGGGATTCAATACGAGCGTTTCGTTGGCGGAACCGTCGACCAACTGGGCCGTCAGCGGATCGCCGCATGAGAAAAAGCGCCCTGAACAAAGAGGGCGCTTTTGTCTTAACGATGGCGGCGCCAAACTTTCCATCCTTCATCGGTCTTAGCCACGAAGATCTGACCTTGCGACAAACTGGCGCTCGGCAGAAACTCCGGGAAGAACAATTCCACGAGCATAGATTTCCCGGCGACCGCTTGGCCGCATTGTTGCTCGGCGATTTCGGAGTAGGGGGAGGCCTCGGGATTCGCGAGGGGGATGATTCTCTTTACCTCATAATTTTGGTAACGGGAATCTTCCCCATAGGCCTCCCGGATCAGTTGCGGGAGCGCATCGCGAATTTCTCTTCCGGCTTTGTCATCCGGTTTGATCAGATCATCCGACTTCGGACATCGCTCGGATGTTGCCGGAAACCTTTCCGTTGCCCCGGCGGGAAGAAAAGAAAAGCCGGCGGCTCCGGTGACTGCCAGGGCGAGTAAAAGGCAGAGCAGACCTTTATTAACAGTAAGGGAATGTTTCATATTTCATCACGCTCCTTTTGCCGATTTGAAAAATATTGTCCCTCGTTTTCTCCTGCAAGATGCCCGCGTATTTCACTACTGTCCCGCGATCATTGCGGTCTGAAAGGAAATGACGCCGAGATTGTTTCGGATCATCAGGAAAAGGGAGGTGAGAGAGGCAACCGATTGACAAAAAAAGGCTGAGCGCCTTATGAACACCCAGCCTTTTTTCATGGGACTACAGTTTCAACGAGATCTTGTAGTCCCGCAACCACTGATTGACGTGAAGGACAAATTCCATCATTTTTCCGACTTCAAAGGGAGCTTTTTCGAAGAGATGTCCGGAAATGTAGTTGAGTTTTTGTTTGTCCAAAAAGGGAACCAGAGGCGCTTGCGGATCTTCGATCATTTCATTCAACATGCTGCGGATGTTTTGGTAGTACCCCGGATCCGTGTTCGAGGGATAAGCGCTTTTCTTGCGGGTGAGCACTTCTTCCGGCAAATAACCTTGAAAGGCGCGGCGCAGCAGGCTTTTTTCGACTTGATCGACGGTTTTCATCGAATAGGGAACGTTGAACAAATATTGGACCAACCGGTAATCGCTGAATGGAACACGCGCTTCCAGACCGTTGTCCATGCTCATGCGGTCTTTCCGCTCCAGCAAATAGGACAGGAAGCGGGTGATGAAAAGGTAGGACATTTCGCGCTGTTTTTCTTCGATTCCCGTTCTTGATATCTGCGTTCCCTGTGTTCTTCCGGCCGGAGCGTTTTCAGCGTCTCTTCATTCAATATGTCTCGGAAGTAGCGAATTTGCGCGCTCCATGGGAACGTTCCGGAGAACAAAAATTCATCCTGGTGAAACCAGGGATATCCGCTGAAAACTTCATCGGCGGATTCACCGGACAGGGTGACCGTCGCATCTTTTTTCATTTCACGGAACAACAGATGCAGCGAAGCTTCCATTTCGCCCAGTGCCGGCAAATCACGGGCTTTCAGGGGGCGGAACAGGTGTTCAGTCAGCTCGTCCCGGCTGATGACCACCGTGCGGTGATCGGTATGGGCGTATTCTGAAACGATTTTCACAAACGGCTCATCCCGGCTGGCGTGCAACAGGCTGGTTTTGAAGTGCTGCTCGCTTCCGGCAAAGTCAAGGGAGTAGGTGCGGAGTCTTTTGCCTTCTTCCGCCAGATACCGGGAAGCCATGGAAGCGAGCCCGCTGGAATCCAGTCCGCCGGACAACATGGACACGACGGGTTTATCGGCGATCAATTGGCGTTTGACGGTGTCTTTCAGGATTTCCCGGATTTTTTCAACCGTCGAATCCACATCGTCTTCATGCGGTTTGCTTTCCAGTTTCCAATATTGGCGATGATGCGCTTTTTCTTTTGTGAAAATGATGTAATGACCCGGCCGGACTTCCTGAATCCCGCGGAACACACCGAAACCGGGTGTGCGGATGGGACCCATCGCGAAGATTTCGCTGAATCCTTCGGCGTCCACTTCCGGTTGGACTTCCGGATGCGCCAGGAGGGCCTTCAATTCGGAAGCGAACAGCAGGCCGGTATGATGCACCTTATAAAAGAGGGGCTTGACGCCGAGGCGGTCGCGGGCCAGCATCAATGCGCTTTGCCGTTCATCCCAGATGGCAAAGGCAAACGCCCCGTTTATGCGCCGGATGAAATCTTCTCCCCATTCCAAATAACTGCGCAGCAACACTTCCGCATCCGATTTCGTCCCGAACCGGTGGCCGAGGTTTTCAAGTTCCGATTTCAGTTCCTGATAGTCATCAATAAACCCGTCGCAGGAAAGCACGATGGAGTGATCCCCCGAGCGCCAAACCATCGGTTGTTTTCCGTCGGCGGGATCGAGGACATGGAGACGGCGGTGACCCATCGCCGCGCGCTTGGATAACCAATGCCCTTCATCATCGGGGCCGCGATGCCGAATCGCATCGGTCATGGAGCGCAATACATCCCGCTTCCCGGACAGGTCCCTTTGCCAGTCGATCCAACCCGCAACGCCGCTCATGCCAAATCATCTCCTTTAATGAAGTGACGAAATTCCCAACATATTTTATTTTAAAACAACGAAGGAAAAAATGAAAATCTTTTTGTAGAGCGGGCACAAAAAATAGGATTTGAGGGAATCGGTTTGTGCAGAAAACCGGATGAAACGGGCAAAAACGGCCTTGCCGAAAAAAGGTTTCCCGCGACAAGGCGCTGCTGCGCGTAAGCAAAATCAAAAGAAAACGGAAACGTTTCAAAGATTGCTGTGAAAGGCGGGGGGAGAAGCGTTTTTTGCCGCTGTTTTCGGGCTAAAAAACGTTACAAAATGTTTCTTTTGTTACGTTGATGCCGAGCAAATCCTTTTTGGATGACAAAAAAGCCCCGAAACGGGGCTTTTTTCAATTCCACAGATACACATTGTCGACATAAACGGATGTCCGGCCCGACGAACCCTCGGTCCCGATGAATTGCACGCCGTATTCTCTGATGTCCGAAGTGTTTACGCCGGAAAGGTTCAGCGTCAGTTCCCTTACTTCTCCGGGGCGGATCGTCTGCCAGCCGCTGTCCTTCCAGGTGTAGTTGCTTCCGTATTTGACATACAACTTCACGCCCAAGCCGTTTCCGTAATTCCCCCAGGTCGCTCCTTTGACGGTGGCTCTCAGCAGCGAGTGTCCGGAGAAATTGAAATTGCCGCTCTTGTACAAATAGTGTTGGCTTCCGTTGGAAAGCTGGATATCCCCTTGAAGCGATCGGGAGCCCTTGGCGCTCCAGGCGTCGGTGGACCAGGGGCCTCCCACCAGGTTGCGGCCGCTCCATCCTTCGGTGCCGGTCTCGAAGTCGGCGTAGGCTCCATCGCCGCCTCCTCCGCCTCCGCCGCCGTCACCGTTGCCGAAGTACACTTCCCTGAGCCAGGTAAGGGCGGGGCGCTCCTGGCCCGAGCGGGTGATCAGATGGGTTCCATCCTGCCAGGTTTCACCTTCGATGTAACCCCAGATGGTGACTCCTTGCACTGCCGGGTGCTCCCAGAGAACCGGAAACTTTTCTTGGTACCGGGCCAATTGCGTCTGATCGTCTCCGGTCATGTCAAGTTCGGAGACATAAATGGGAAGCCCGGTTGAGGCCAGCATGTTCAGGACGTTTCTCATGGTGCTGACGCTTACGTTGTCCATGTTGAAATAATGGCATTGGATGCCGATTCCGTCGATCAAGCCCCGGCTTTTGAGCAGCTGGATGATTTCCAGGTACTGGGCGGCGGCGTTGGGATCGCTGATGATCCCGTACTCGTTGATGAGCAATTTGGAATTGGGAAAGGCCTGCCTCGCCTGCTCAAAGGACCATATCACCCAATCCCAGCCCGTCGCTCCGTCTCCCCCGATGGCATTCTTGTAGGAAGGCGGCGCATGCAGGGGCTCATTGACCACATCGACAAATTCGGCTCCCCGGTACCGCTGCCCGGCCGCCTGGATCCACTCGATCACCTCTGCCCGCTGTTCCGATGCGGAAAGCCCTCTCACCCAGCCGGGCTCCTGACTGCCCCATACCAGCGTGTGGAATTTGAAGGGAAATCCGTTGTTCTTGGCGTAATTGTAGGCCATATCCGCCTGGCTCCAATTCATGTTGTCCCTCGAAGACTCGACGGATTCCCATTTCGTCGAATTTTCCGGGGTGACCTGATCCCAGTATGTGGCGAAGTTGGAAGGGATGTAACCCGCGATGACATTCCCGAGAAATTTGCCCTTCGCAATCCCCGCGTGGGCGGGATTCGGGTTGGCTGCCAGCGCAGAAAGCGAGAGAACCAACACAAACGCGACCGAAACAATCAGCGGTTTCGACCTCAACATACGGAAACCTCCCGATAAACTTCAGGATATTCGATCGAAATCCAAACCCGCGCTGACGAACTCCTTCCCTGACCTCCCCATCAACTTTTGCAAGAAAGAAAACAAAGATTCCCCCTGATCCCCTCTCTCCCCTCCTTCCTGAAGCCTTTAGGCCGGTTTTTATGCGCAATCCTCCGGCGATTCATCCGCTTTTTCAGACGGGCATCATTGCTTTGTTAGTTAGTGCATTGTCTAAACTAATTATAACAATCCCCTTCGCCGAAATCAACATAAATATCGAATTTTTCATTTAATAAAAAATTATTAATACTGACGCTCGATCCCTGCCCCTCCTCCGCTTCCGGCCTGTCCCCGCCGGAAAAAATCCTTGACCTGTAATGCATTACACAACGTACCTTTATGCTGAAAAGGATCCTTACGGAGGGTTGCGTGTGGAAAAACTGATAATCCTCGTTCTATTTTTGTTTTCGGTGGGGGCCATGTGGAAGGCGGGTTCCGCGCTTTCGCGCCGTATGCTGGAGGATGCGGAGAAAAGGGATGATTTTAAATAAATGCATTATTTATAATTGAAAACAAATCCGATCGGGTGGTGACTGAAATGGCCAACATTAAGGATATCGCCAAAAAAGGCCGGTGTTTCGACGGCCACCGTCTCCCGGGTGTTGAACGGGCATCCGTACGTGTCCGAACGGAGCCGTCTGGCGGTTGAAGAAGCCATTCGCCAGCTGAATTACACCCCCAATTCCTCGGCGGTTCATCTGAAGCGGGGAAAAACCGGGGTCATCGCCGCCATTATCAAGCGCATCGATCACCCCTTCATGAGCGGCTTGATGCAGGGAATCGGCGAGGTCGCCCTGAGAAAGGGATACCAGATCATGGTGTGTCAAACCCGGCTTCAGGCGCGGGAAGAACTGAGATTTCTCCATCTGTTGCAGACCAAACAGGTGGACGGCATCCTTCTGGAAGACATGCAAAACGATTGGAAGGAGGTGGCGCCCTATGCCGCCTGCGGATCGCTCGTTCTGGTGAATTCCTATGAGGAAAAAGCCAACGTTCCCATGGTTTACGTCAACAACTACAACGGCGCCCGGCAGGCCCTCCTCCACCTGGTGGAAAAAGGGCACCGAGCGATCGCCGTCTGCCTGGCGAAACGGAACAACACCCTTTGCACGGTGCAGGGTCCCCGCTGGCGGGCCTATCAGGATGTCCTTGCCGAAGCGGGAATCGAAATAAACAGCCGCTATGTTTTTGAAAATGTAGGCACGAGCAATGTCCTCTCCGGAAAAGAACTCTTCCGGGCCATACGGGAGATGTCGAACAAACCCACCGCCCTGTTCACGGGCAGCGACCAAGTGGCCGCGGGCTTTATCCTCGAGGCGCAGAGGCACGGGGTCCGGATACCCGAAGACATCGCCGTCGTCGGCTTTGACAACCAACCGATCGCCGAACTGATGGATATCACAACCGTATATCAACCCACCCGGGAAATGGGAGAACACGCCTCGGAAATCCTGTTCCGCTTGATCGAGGGTTCGCCCGTCGACCCAAGCGTCGTCGAAATGCCTCACCAATTGGTGGTGCGGTCCACCACCTGACATTGGCGGCAAAGCCATCACCCGATTCGCTCCACATTCCGGGTGCGAGTCGGGTGATGATTCTCTTTGCGTGATGGTGATCGTCGTCTTGTTAGTCAACATATTCAGAATTTCAGCGACCAAGTGAAGCCGAATGAGCGGACCGTGTGCCCTCCTCAATAAAGGAATTGGTGTAGACGAGCCCCTCCGGTCTTGCTCCACAACATTTTCCGGGGAAACCTCTCATCTCCACCCGTTGCTTCAGATGCTCCGGATCCGTAAACGCCTTGTACACCTGCTCCTGCGGCGCATCGAAGGTGCGCGCGATATACAACTCGTTCGGATTGGACATTGGAGCGCGATGTTCCGCGGCGGGACTTTTTGAAGTGCCGGGCAGATAATCCTCCAACTGATCGGACCTCTCCTCCCCGACGGGGCGAAAGGTTTCCGGCCAATCGTTTGGCTCTTTGAGCCGCTCGCAGCTTGCGGATCCGCCGGTCGCCGATCGGATGCATCCCGACGAACCCGGCATCACTGAGTGTCATCCGGAGGTATAAAGGGTTTTCCGCAGCGGAAAATCCTCTCCCAAGAGACAAAAAGCTTAAGGGACCCTTGTCGTACAAATGCATTGGAATTACGGTCAGACCTTGCATGGATTCAGCCGGCCTTGGCCTCCTTCACCCTTGACCTTTATCTTGTCCTCCCCTTTGCGACCGACGCTTCCATGACGTCCCGGTCATCTGCATTCGATTGACAATATAATCGGACTGCTCTTTCCGCCCTTATTAGCACGTGCCCCGCAACAAATAAGTTTCGAGATTTTTGCCGCTTCAGCGGCCGCCTTCTGTTCGCGACTGCCCGCCCTGGACTTCATCAGAAGCGTGACAAACTCGTTTTCGACAAATGGGGTTTTCTTCTGACTGATTTTTTTGGGCGTTTTGTTTGAGAGGGGTGTTTTGATTGTTTGATTTTCAAACGAGTTTATAAACCAAACATAAACAACTAAAAAACAACCATTGCCGCAATCGGGATTCCCATTCCCGTTCCTTTCTTTCACTTAAATTCCGGCCGCCCGGGTGCAATCCACCGGAAAACCCCGTTCTTCCTTCTCCGCCCCTCGCACGGAAAGGGAAAATCGTTTCGTAGACTGATTGTCCGGCTCCAAACGGCCTATCGCACAATTTTCCCTTGCCTGCACATCAGCCCTTTCTCTCTACTCTATAAAAACATATTGATAAGTTGGGAGGTGAAATGGGTTGATCGTCAACATCCTCAATAGCGTGTTCAATTTCGTTCAAGGGGTTGTTTCCACGATCTTCGGCTCCGGCGTTCTTCCGCCGCAACCGCCGCTTCCTCCGCCGCCTCAGCTTCGACCCATCGCGCGGGACGATTTCTACACCACCGATGAAGGAACCCCTCTCTCTGTCCCTGCTCCCGGCGTGCTGGCCAACGATTTTGACTTCAGGGGACTTCCCCTCACGGCCATTTTGATCAGCAATCCGTCCAACGGCACGCTGACATTCAACTCGGACGGCTCCTTTGTC
Organism: Planifilum fulgidum; assembly: GCF_900113175.1. Classification (NCBI taxonomy): domain Bacteria; kingdom Bacillati; phylum Bacillota; class Bacilli; order Caryophanales; family Thermoactinomycetaceae; genus Planifilum; species Planifilum fulgidum. Next base: position 19,257 of record NZ_FOOK01000017.1, read on the forward strand.
TACACGCCGAATGCCGGCTTCACAGGGACGGACACCTTCACGTATCAAGCCAGCAACGGGGTTTCCAGATCCCTGGTGGCCACGGTCACCATTACTGTAAACGCCACGAACCAGCCTCCCGTCGCCAACGACGATTCCTACACGACTGATGTGGATACACCCCTCACGGTTCCTGCTCCCGGAGTCTTGGCCAACGACACCGATCCGAACGGCGATCCGCTGACGGCCCAGTTGGTCGACGGTCCCGCCAACGGAACGCTCGTATTGAATCCCGACGGCTCCTTCACCTACACTCCGGACACCGGCTTTAGCGGCACGGACAGCTTCACCTACCAAGCCAGCGACGGAAGCGCCCTGTCCAATGTCGCCACTGTCACTATTGATGTTGGGTTGACTCCGTGACAAATAGATCCTCATAAACAATGACTCCCCCTATCTGTCGGTCATAGGGGGATTTTTGATGAAAACGGGCAAAAAACAAGCGTCTATTTTCTGAGAGGTTTGTAATATTTGCCCTTACTCTTTTATTCTCCGACAAATAATCTATGATCACGGAGGTGAAGAAGAGTGGTGTTAAATAACACGCTGAATGAAGTATTTGATTTTGTCGAAGAGGTCTTGGGTATCGTTCTCAACCGGGGCGTTCCGGACGACCAATCCATCAGACGTTTGTTCCAATCCTACATGGGAATGAACGTCACCGTTGAAACGACCGGAGGCGACGTAACCGGACAAGTAACCTTTGTCGGTGCCGATTTCCTCGAATTGCAGGCGGGCGGGGAGATCATTTTGATTCCGTTCAGCAGCATTATCTTTGTCTCTCCCCAAGGAGGTGTGATGTGAGATGGATCTGGAAAACCGGCTTCGCCAATTCATCGGCCGTACGGTCCAAGTGGTGGTTCCCCAGGGCAGCGGCCCGTTTGAGGGACAACTCGTCAGCGTGACCAACGGTGCCTTCACGATTCAGACGGCTCCTCCGCCGGGATACGGCTCTTCCAGCCTTCTGACCTTCCTCATCCGAAACATCAGCTATGTGAGGATCCTGGCATAAATGATTCTGATCACCGGCGCGGCGGGATATATCGGAACCAAGCTGGTGGATTTTCTCTCCAAAAGGGGCATGCCGATCCGGGCCATCGACAATTTCCGGGTGCAGACCGTGTCTGAAATCAACGGCGTGCCCATCGAAAAAATGGATCTGACGGTGGAAGAAGATGTGAAAAAGATGGTCCGGGATGTCCGCACCATCATCCATTTGGGAGCCATCAGCGACGTCGCCCAGTGCGAAACCCAGGCAAGGGACGCGGTCCTGATCAACCTGCTCTCCCTCAAATACTTGATCCGCGAAGCCGTCAACGCAGGAGTTGAAAAAATCATTTTCCCGTCTTCTTTTGCCGTCTACGATCCCCGTTCGACGACGATCACCGAGCAATCGCCGGCAAATCCCAGAAACTTCTACGGACAGCTCAAGAAGTGGGCGGAAGAGCTGCTTCTCGCCGAACAAGAAAGAGGCAATCTGGAAACCGTGATCTTCCGGCAGGCCAACGTTTACGGCAGGAGCCGGGTGCCGAAGCAAACCGTGGTGGAAAGCTTCTGCAAGGCGCTGCTTGCCAACCAAAAAATCCAGGTCCGCGGGACCGGACGACAGACGCGCAACTTCATCCACGTGGATGACGTGGTGTGGGCCTATCATCAGGCCCTTTCCCCTTCCGTCCGCGGCATCTACAATCTCGGCGGGGAAGAAACCTTGAGCATTTGGGACCTTGCCCAACTGGTCAACCAAGTAGGACGGGAATGCCTCGGACGGTCGGTTCCCGTCGTCCGCCGGCAAAAAGGCGCCTTTAAAGAAGAAAGAACGCATTTTGCCGCTGTGGATACCGGAAAAATAAAAACGCTCTTCAGGGGGAGAAAATTGAAAAGCCTCAAAGAGGGGATACGGGAATACTTCCTGGATCCCGCCTAGGGCGATCGAGGGGGAAGATTGGAAAGCCACTGGTCTTCGGGAACCGTCCGGTAGGGTTTGGCCGGCACCCCTTTGACAATGGTTTTGACGGGAACATCCCTTGTCACCACACTTCCCGCAGCGACAAATCCCTCTTCATGAACCGTCACTCCCGGAAGCAAGACCGCTCCGGCTCCAATTCTTCCTCCTCTTTTTACATGCACCCCCTTAAAGGCGATCGGACGCGGGGCGCGGGCCGCAAAGGGATCGTTCGATGTGACCACGCAGGGAGCCACAAACGCGTCGTCCTCCAAACGGGAATAGGCCGTGATATATGCATTGGTCTCCAGCTTGACCCGGTCTCCGATGTGGATGTGATTTTCCAGCGCCACCCCTCTGCCGACGACGCACTTCCTTCCGATCACCACATGTTCCCGCACGGTGGCGAGATCCGCAATGAAGCAATCTTCCCCGACGACGCATCCGCGGTACAAGATGCTGCCGCTCCCGATTTGCACATTGTTTCCGATCCTTGCGGGGGGAGTATTTTCCCCCTTTCCTCTCATCGGCGCCTTTCCCACAATCGTGTGGTCGCCGATTCGCACCCGGTCCCCGATCCACGTCCGGTCGTGGATGATCACGTGGGAACCGATCTCCACATCGTCCCCCACGATCACCCCTGAACCGATATAGGAAAACAACCCGATGCGGACATTTCTTCCAAGCCGGGCCTGCGGATGAACGAAGGGATTCAAAGGGCCTTCCCCTCCTTGAAAAAGCGGATCACTTTCTCGATGATGAGCTCCTGCTCCTCATCGGAAAGTTCCGGATAAACCGGCAATGCCAGCGTTGTCCCCGCGACCGCCTCCGCCCGGGGCAGCGAAGGGACGGGAAAGCGGTCTTTCCAGGCCTTCTGGCGGTGCAGCGGAAGGGGGTAGTAGATTTCGCATTCGATGCCATGGCGCGCAAGCCATTTTTTCAAAGAAGCGCTGCGGGGGGTGCGAACAACGAACAGGTGGTAGACCGGGGTGACTGGGGGCTCTTCCGAAGGAAGCTGAAGGGGCAGCCCTTGAAAAGCTTCCTGATAACGCCGGGCCAATGTTCGCCGTCGCTGAATCCACTTCGGCAGATGTTTCAGCTTGATGCGCAGAATCGCCGCCTGAATCTCATCCAGCCGGCTGTTGAACCCGAAGAGGGAGTGGTGATACTTCCGGTAAGCCCCGTGGGTGCGCAACAGGCGGATCCGCTCATCCAGCCGCGGGTCGGATGTCGTGATCATGCCGCCGTCCCCCATCCCGCCCAGGTTTTTGGTGGGATAAAAGGAAAAGCAACCGGCATCGCCCCAGGACCCCACGGGTTTGCCTCCGATGTCGGCGCCAATCGCTTGGCAGGCGTCCTCCACGAGGTGCAATCCATAACGCCGGGCGATGGAGGCCAGCGATCTCATATCCGCCGGATGGCCAAACAGGTGCACCGGAAGGATCGCTTTTGTGCGGGGCGTGATCGCCCGCTCCACCTGCTCGGGATCCAGGTTGAAGTGGCGGGTTTCAATATCCGCCAGGACCGGCCGGGCGCCTGTCTGGACGATCGCTTCGACGGTGGCGAAAAAGGTGTAAGGGCTGGTGATCACCTCGTCCCCTTCCCCCACCCCCAATGCCCGCAGGGTCAAAAAGAGGGCATCCGTTCCGCTGTTCACCCCGATTCCGTATCGGGTTCCGCAAAAGGCGGCCATCTCCTTTTCAAAGGCTTCACAGTTTTTTCCCAAAACGAATCGTCCCTGATCCATCACCTCTCCGATCGCTCTTTCCATCTCACCCTTCAGGGACTGATGCTGACGCCGGATATCGATTAACGGAATCATCCGCCCCCCTCCTCCATCTCTTTCATCCTATGACGAACGGTTGAGGATTATTTCCGAAGGGAGATGGAGCGCTTGGACGCAAAAAAAATTCCAATCGGGTTGGTGGGAGCGGGTTTTATGGGAGAAAATCACCTCCGAAATCTGATCACCTTATCCGGAGTGGAAATCGTCGGGATTTTTGATTCCGACGCTTCAAAGGCGGATGCCCTGGCGAAAAAATATCGGGTGCCGCGGGCGCAAAGCCTGCATGATTTGCTGAAGCAGGCCGAAGCCGTCGTCATCTGCGTGCCGACCACCGCCCATTATGACGTGGCGTCGGAAGCCGTCCGAAACGGATGCCATGTGTTTCTGGAAAAACCCTTCACCCATACCGTTGACGAGGCCCGATCCCTGTGCCGGCTCGCCGACAAGCACAAAGTTCGCATCCAAGTGGGGCATGTGGAGCGGTTCAATCCGGTGATCCAAACCCTTCTGAAATCGGTTCGATACGAAAACCTGCTCATGGGAGAATTTTACCGGTATGTTCCCTTGAGAAAACACATCGATGCAGACGTGTTGCTCACCCTGATGGTGCACGACCTGGATCTGATCCTCCGCTTGGCCGATCGGATGAAAACTTCTCCCGTCCGCTTCGCCGCATCCGGTCGGACCGTCCACCCCAAGGAGATGAACCGGGGTCTCATCGACAATGCGATGGTTCAAATCCTCTTCGACTCTTCCTTTCTCGTGAATGTCCATGCGGTCCGCACGGGGGCCTTGCACAGGCGGGAGATCATTCTGACGGAGACCGATCGGACTTGGGTTGCCGACCTGTTGAATCATCGGCTGCATCTTTTCACCCGACTCGGCCGGCACACCAAACAAGTCGATCACCGGACCGTGAAAATACCGGCAACGTCTCCCCTGCTGGAGGAGATCAAGCACTTTGTCTCCTCCGTGAAAACCGGCCGGCCGCCCCTTGTGACCCATCGTGACGGGCTGAACGTCATGGAGCTTGTCGAAAAGATCCGATCCAACATGAAAACGGGGAGTGATGCGATGTGATTTTGGTCACCGGAGCCGACGGCTATATCGGCTGGCCGCTGATGTTGAGGCTCAGCCGGGCCTTTCCCGAGGAGCGAATCATCGGAGTGGACCATTTCGGCCGGCGCCGCTGGGTTGAGGAAATCGGAAGCGTCAGCGCCATTCCGATCGCGCCGATGGAAAGGCGGATGAAGACGGCAAAAGAGTTCGGCATGTGCAACCTTTCCTTCATCGAAGCGGACCTGACAAACTATCAAAAGGTATGCCAGATATTGAAAACCTTCCGACCCCGCGTCATTCTGCACGTGGCCGCCCAACCGGCCGCCCCCTTCTCCCACCTTCACGCTCCCCTGGCCGATCTGACGCAGGAGAACAATAACCGGATGTGCCGAAACCTGCTCTGGGGGATCAAAGAATGCGGGTTGGAACATTCCACCCACCTGATTGAAACCACCACGACGGGAGTCTACGGATCGCCCAATTTCACCATTCCCGAAGGATTCATCCATGTGGAGACCGATTCCGGCTCCGATACGATTCCCTATCCCGGGATGGCCACATCGTGGTACCACATGAGCAAAGCCAATGACGTCAACAGCCTGTACCTCGCATCCAGACTGTGGGGGCTGACCATTACCGACTTGAGGACAGCCATCGTGTTCGGAACCGGAACCAGAGAAACGCGCCTGCACCCCGATCTGGCAACCCGGTTCGACTTCGATTTTTACTTCGGGGTGGTTCCCAACCGCTTCTGCGCGCAGATGCTGGCCGGCCACCCGATCACCATCTATGGAAAAGGGGAACAGAAAAAGCCGATGATCGCCCTGGAGGATGCCGTCCAATCCCTGGCGAAAGCGGCCGCCTATTCCCCTCCGAAGCAGAAATTTCAGGTGTTTAACCAGATGACCATCCTGGCCAGCCCCAAACAGCTGGCGGAACAGGTCCAACGCGCCGGACGGAAGCAGGGATTGCAGGCGGAGGTTGTCCATATTCCCAATCCCCGAAAAGAGAATGAGACCCATCAGATGAAAATGGAAAACGGGGGATTCCGCAAGCACTTTCTTCCGGAAGAACCCGTTTCGCTACAGGAAGGCATCGACCGGATGGTGAGGGACCTGCTTCCCTACCGCCCGGTGTTCAAACAATATGAGGACCGCTTCCTGTAAAGGTGGGTGGGCTTATGAAATGGTACTACCTTGAAAACTACGTCAACTATGTTGAAACCGTTCCTTCCGGATTCAAAGAGAACAACATCCCCCTCTTTGTGCCCAAACCGGACCTGACGCCCCAGGAGCTGGTCCATCAGCTGAACCAATACCGTCCGGATGTCATTCTGACCAACGGGTGGACCCCCTTTCATCGGGAACCCTACTTCCAGGTCGTCAGACGTTATTGCGAAGAAACCGACAGCCTTCACGTGTTTTGGTCCACGGAAGATCCTCTTCACACCGATTATTGGTCATTGTATGTATTGGAAACCGGGCGGCCCGATGTCGTTTTCACCCATTCCTACGACTGCACGAAAATATACCAGGAAAGGGGACTCCCTTCCTATTACCTCCCCTTTGCCTGCAATCCCCGGATTCACCGCACCCTGCCCCCGGTGCCGCAGTATCAGTCGGATGTGGCTCTGGTCGCCAATTTCTCCAACGCGACCATGGAAAGCTGGCGTCTGCAGAGCCTCCGCATTTTGCTGGAACCCTTGCTGCGGGAAAACATCTCGTTGAAGATCTGGGGGAAGGGTTGGGAGCAGGGGAAAAACCTTCTCCCGTTTTCGGTGCCGAATCATGTCATCGGCGGCCCCATTCCCTACAGGCGCGTTCCCTACGTGTACGCTTCCGCCAAGATTATTCTCGGGATTCAGAACCACCAGGAAGTTTTAACCCGCCGAACATGGGAGTGCATCGGGACGGGCGGTTTGTTGATCACCAACCACATCCCCGCCGTGCTTCGCCATTTCAAGCCCAATCATCACCTGCTGACCAGTCGCCATCCGGAAGAGACCCGCGCCCTGGTCCGCAACCTGCTGAAAAACCGGCCGCTGCGCGACCGCATTGCGGCCAACGGTCAAAAGCATGTTCATCAAAACCACCGCTACGGCCACCGCGTGCGGGAAATGGTGGAAAAGGTCTCCGAGTTGCTGCAATTCAAGCGGGAACAGCGGAGAAGCTACCGGTTTCCTTCCCCCTCTCCCGTTCAGGAGATTCGAAGCCGGCAGGCATTTACCTGCACCTCCCCCGGCGGGCAGCCGATGGATCGGCCGACATTGGTGATCAAAAGAAATAAAGGACTGCTGAGGGATTATCGAAGCTGTTTGCTGTTCCCCCTCGAATCCTGTCTGAACGAAGGATTCGATGTCCAACTGGCCCGGGTGAAATTGTTTCTCTCCGTCAATCCCGACCGGAACACCGCGATCAAATGCCAATATTTCAGTTCCAAGGAACAGCCCACCAGCCTCCCCCGCGATCTCGTCCTGGAAGGAGAAAGCAGCGCGATACCCGTCACCGCGATAAACAAGGAAAAACCTTATCAAGCGCCGGTGACGATCCCGGTCACTCCCCTGGTTAGGCGTTTGATCCGGGAAGGGAAAAAAACCTTGATGATTTACCTGTCCATCCCGCCTGAGAAGGAGGGAACCGTCCAATTTCTGGGACCGCAGATCCCGAGAACCCATCCTCTGGCCAAACTTGTATATTACGAACGCTTCACGCCCCGTTTGGAAATCAGGTATCGGAGGCGTCCCGGGACGGACCTAAATCCCCCCTGGGAGCCGTTTGCCCGTTAGCGCGTCATTGGATGGAGGAATACCGGGTCTGCTTCAGATAGGCATAGATCTTTTCGAGGAGGAGTTCGGCATCGTCAGGTTCTGTTTCCCCGTCCGCTTGGATCCGCCGCAAAAGATTTTGGGCCAGCGCTTTTCTTCGGTCGGGATCCATCTGGCTTCGCCGTTTCAAAAACTCCTCGATGAGCAAATACTGATCGTCTCCCAGCCGTCCAAACGGTCGCAGCCTGTTTTTTTCATCCTCCGACAGGGGAAGTTCCGCAAGGGAACTTTTCCCTTTTTTTCGCTTGCTTTTTCTCTCGCGGATCACCAGCGTCCCCGCCGCCAGATCGCCGATTCGCTTTTCCTTGCGGTGTAGCCACATGAAAATCAAACCGATCAGCAGAAAGAGATCCGCGAGAATCAGGACATTGCGCAAAAAAATCGCCCAAAAGCCGGGACTCTGGCCGGTATCCGTCACCAGGCGCAGTCCCATTATTCGCTTTCCGACCGTCTGGCCCGTGAAATATTCCGTGAGCACGAAGTAGGCCAGGGGAAGTGCGGCGGAGACCACCAAAAAGACGGCAAAGAAGACGGATGCGGGAAGATGCCCGGATATCACCAGCACAGTAAAGGGAAGGGAGAGGGTGAGCAGCAAAAAGTTCACCAGCGATATCAGGGCCAAATCGATCAATTTGGCGGCGGCCCGGCTTCCGAGGCCGGCCGTCTCAAACCGGATCTCCACGTATTCGGGAGTGATCACGGCGACGCGATTCTCCATCGTTTCCTCTCCCCTTTCGTACTTGGCACGGATTCGTGTTACAATCAGTCTGTGGAGGTGAAAGAAATGCCGCTCCCGCAATCCCGGCAAAGGCTCGGGGCGTTTGTCCAGAAAAACCAATCCCGGTGGGCGCGCCTGGAAGAACTCATCCGTCATTTTCACAGGAGATCTCTTTCCAAACGGGAACTGGACGAGCTCGGCTTTCTTTATCGCCAGGTGGCCGGCCATCTCGCGTATGCCCAAACCTACTTTCCCGGCCATGACATCACCCGCCGTTTGAACGAACTGACGCTGAAAGCCCACAATCTCATCTACGGCACCGTGAAGAAGCGGCGGTTTCCCAAACTGTTCGCTTTTTTCTTCCGCGACTTTCCCCTGCTGTTTTACGAGCGGATTCCGTTTTTTCTCGTCGCCCTGTCGCTGTTTTCGCTCGGGGCCCTTCTCGCCTTTTTTCTGACCCTGGGCGATCCCCGGCTCGCGTCCCTGTTTTTTCCCCCGGGGATGGCGGAAAGCATCGATCCCCAGGCGGGCCCGGCGGGGGAATGGAATCATTCCGTCGTTTCCGGTCAGATCATGGTGAACAACATTCAAGTGGCCTTTCTCTGTTTCGCCTTCGGCGCGCTGCTCGGCGTCGGAACCGTCTGGATCCTCCTGTATAACGGAGCGCTCATCGGCGCCCTCGCCGCCCTCTTCCACCGGGCCGGGGAATCCTACACCTTCTGGGCCTACATCTGGCCGCACGGGGTGACCGAATTGACGGCGGTATTCATCGCCGGGGGAGCAGGTCTTTCCCTCGCCTACTCCTTTTTCGTTCCCGGGGAGCTGACCCGGGGCGAATCCTTCAAGCGCGAGGGGAAAGTGACCATCCAGCTGATGATGGGCGTCATTCCCCTGTTTGTGTTTGCCGCCCTCATCGAGGGATTTTTGACGCCGGCGCCCTGGCCCCACTGGACCAAGTACCTGCTGGCGCTTTTCACCCTGATGCTTCTCTTTCTTTATTTCGGGAACGCGTGGCTCCGAAAGGGAAAAAGCCCCGGCCGCTCCTTCTGAGTCGATATCCCGCCCCGATCGGGGCGGGATATTTTTTCCCTTCACAGGGCGGACCGGTTTTTCACTTCCAGATAGGAATGGATCACCGCCGGCGCCAATCGGTCGGAGGGAGAATCCAACACCAAAATCCCCTGCCTGCGAAGCCGGCTGAGCCGCTCTTCCCTCTCCCGCTCCAGTTCCTTTGCCACCGCCTTTCGGAAAACCTCTTCCTCCCGGACGGGCCAGCTCTCCGCCTGCCCTTTCAGGAAAGGATCCTGGATGGTAACGGTGAGGATGAGATGCCTCCGCTTCAAAACGGCCAGATATTGCATCAATTCATCCGAAAAGATGAGGTTGTCCGCATCGGTGAACAAAACCACCAGAGACCGCCGTTTTTGGCGAAACGCAAGGGTTTCCAGGGCTGTTCGGTAATCGGATTCCGACAAGTCGGGTTCCAAGTCGAATGAAGCGCGGATCAGCCGCTCAAGATGATCCGCCCCCTTCCCCGGCGGAACCCACCGCTTGATGCGGTTGGAAAAAGCGAGAAGGCTGACTTGATCCCCCCGTTCCAGGGAAATCGCCGAAAGCGCCAAAGCCGCTTCCAGTGAACGGTCAAGGCGGGTTTGCCCCTTTTCGCGGATTCCCATCACGCGGCCTGAATCCAGCAGAATGGCGATCAGCTGCCCCTGTTCGGGCTGATACACATTGGTCACCAGACGTCCCCGGCGGGCCGAAGACGTCCAGTTGATCATCCTCGGTTCGTCGTCGGGTACATACTCCCGGGTGTGGGAGAAATCGGAGCCCCGCTCCCAGGAGCGGCGGGGATGGGAGCCGCTCAGCACAAGCGCCTTCCGGTACACTCCTCCGCGGATCCGCCGCACCTCGGTCAAGGGTGGATACACCACTGCCTCTTCTTGCGCATTGAAACCCCTTTGCCGGATGACCAGCCGGAGCGGACCCATGGCCCGAAGGTGAATGCGGTCAAACCGATGCCTTCCCCGCCGGTGAGGGCGGGCGGAATAGACCGCCTCCGCGGTTTCCCCCGGCGGGACGGAAACCTTCATCGTCCGCCGGTCGATCCGGAATCCCTCCGGGTAATCGTCCCGGATCTCCAGCTGAAGCGCAAAGGGAAGCGGGTTGAACACCTCCACCCGGACGGGATGATCCATCCCCAGTTCCCAGACGGAACCGCTCTTTCTTCTGACCGTCAGACGGGACACGCCCCGGAGAAAGGCCGCGTCGATCAGCGCGAGCAACAGAATGCATCCGTTATAAAGGCTGAAAAACAGCATCCCGCGATTCATCCAGGCTCCCAGCAGAATGATGCCGATCCCCGCGGTCAAAAGGGCGATCATCAGCGGCCCCGGCAACCAGGCGTTATCGCGGAACCTGGATCGAACGGACGATTTCCTCGATGACGTCATCGGTTTTCATCCCTTCCAATTCCGCCTCCGGCGTGAGAAGAATCCGGTGGCGGAGCACCGGTTTTACCACCGTTTTCACATCGTCGGGCGTCACAAAATGGCGTCCGTCCATGGCGGCCAGGGCCCGGCTCAAGGTGAGCAGGCTCAGGCCGGCCCGGGGACTGCCTCCCAGGGCGATGCGGGGGTCTTGGCGGGTGTTGCGGATGATGGAGGCGATGTATCGGAGCACCGATTCCTCCACGATGATCCGATCCACTTCCTCCCGCAGCGCCAACAGTTCCTCGGCTCCCACCACTTTCTCCAGCCTGGCTTCCCGGCCGGCCGAAAGCCGGTGCTCGCGCAAAAGCGCCACTTCCTCCTCTTCTCCGGGATAGTCGACGATCAATTTGACGGAGAAGCGGTCCAGCTGCGCCTCCGGCAGGGGATAAGTCCCTTCATATTCGAGGGGGTTTTGGGTGGCGACGACGAAAAAGGGAGACGGCAGCGGTATCGATTCTCCGTCGATGGATACCTGCCCTTCCTCCATGGCCTCGAGAAGGGCCGCCTGCGTCTTGGGCGGGGTCCGGTTGATCTCGTCCGCCAAAAGCAAATGGGTGAACACCGGTCCCCTTTTGAAGGAAAAACGTCCCGACTGCGGGTCGTACACCTTGGTGCCGGTGACATCCGCCGGCATCAGATCCGGTGTGAATTGAATGCGGGCAAAGGCCGCATCCACCGTTTTGGCCAGCGAGCGAACCATGAGCGTTTTCCCCAGGCCGGGCACCCCTTCCAGAAGGACGTGCCCTCCGGTCAACAGATTGGCCCACAACAGCCGCAGATTGAGGCTGGAACCGAGCACCGCGAATTTGAGTTGCCCCAATACCCTTTCAGTGGTCTCGGCAATCCGGTTTACCCCTGTTGTCTGAATTTCCATTTCCCAATCTCCCTTCTGCATCCTTCCATTTCCTGAGCGAGACGGATCAGTTCTTTTTCCGTGATCTTTGTCTTTTTTCGCTCCATTTCCTCCGTCAGAAGCCGGAATCTTCGCCCGGTTTCCCTGCCCGCAAGCGATGAGATGCGCTCTTCCAGCCGGTCCCGGGATGCCCCGGAGGGAAAACCGACCATCCTGGAAACCTCCCGAAGGAAGGAACGCTCCAATATCTCAAGGGACTCCCGGCGCAGGCGGGAAGCTTGGTACAGGGAAGCCAGGGCCTGCACGAACTCATCCTGACTCCTTTGCCGCTCCACCGTTTCCCAGCGGGGAGCGGCAAAACGTTTCCCCCGCACATACAGCCACAGGAGGAGAGCGGCACCCGCCTCCGCCGCCGCAAAAATTCCCTGATCCGCAAACCAGTCCTTCAGTTTTTGGGCGGGGCCCTCCCCGAAGGCTTCTTCTCCGGCGAGGCGGAGACCGCTTTCGTCAAACCAGAGGGTCTTTTCCGCAAAGGAAGCGAAATACAGAGGAAGGGCCAGGTTGTCCTCCCGGTTGATGAATCGATTGGTGATCATTTCCGGATCGGGGATGTAAAAAATCTGACCCTGTCCCAACTCCCTCCGGGCCACCAGCATTTCCCCCCGCTGGTCCGTCAACACGGCTTCGATCCCTTCACCGGGGCGGACCCGGCTGTTTTGAGGCAGCACCAGCCTGTTGATGTTTCGCAGCCACACTTCGGTGCTGCCGGCCACGGGAACGATTTGGGGACCGTCGCCTTCCACGGGGATCGATGAAAAACCCAGCTCTTCGAAGAGGAGAAATCCGGAACTAGACCATATCACCGCGGTGTTTCCCCTCTCCGCCCATTTCCGGAGGCTGGACATCTCTTTTTTGCCGACACCCCGCAGTTCGGGCTCGATGATGAAAAGCACGTGCCCCTGCGCGGGCGGGAGGTGATTCCATTCCTTTTCCCATTTTTGGACGCGCATTCCCCGCTCCGCAAGCAAATCGCGGATCGCCTTTACGCCGGATTTGCCCGGGTTGTCGGAGGAGAAGGGGCGCGTCCCCTCCTCCGGGATCAGGACAGGGAGAAGCACCGCCAAAACCCCCAACAGGAGAACCAGGAGGAACACGCCGACCCCTTTTTTATCCCGTCGTCGCATGGGTTGGGTCTCCTTTCAAGAGCTTGTCCGCTTCTTCGCGAAACCGACGATATTCCCCGTGCCCGACCGGAACCTGACCGTACCACGCCTCTTCAAAGCGGAAAACCAGCGATTCGAAAAGGGGGCTCCGCCCGGGCATCCGCAAGCGGAATTCGGCGATTTGCTCCCTGTGGGTCCGGTGGGATACTTCGCTGAGAACTCCCTGCTCCCTGAGCGACGCCAAGACCGCTTGAAACAGAAAGCGGATGGCGAGACGGAAATCTCCGCGGCGAGCGGCCTCTTCGCCGAGCGCCTCCAATTCCCATTTTCCTTTGAGGGATTTTTCCTCGATGTTTCCGATCTTCCTGTTTTCCAATCGCCTGTCCGGGCTGAGGCGCCGCCTTATCCACAAAAGGCAGAGGGCAAAGAAGAGGAAGAGGATGACGGGCAAAAGCCACAAAGGGACTTCCCAACCGGACAACCGCCAAGGGATCTCCCATTCGGGCAAGGCCGGGGAGAAAATCTCGCCCAACCCTTCCAGAGATTCGTCGATGAACCGGATTCCTCGTTCCAACCAATTGGAACCGGTATATTCCCGCCGGCTGAGTATTTCCGCCAACTGCTCGCGTGCCTGCTGATATTCCGCGTCCATGCCTTCCCCTCCATTCCTCAGGCCGGGCTCTCCATTTGGGCCATCTGCATTTCGAGGTCGAGTCCTTCCCTTCTCGCCCGGCGGTCAGCATAAATGAGGACCAGCGCAATCATCTTCAAAGGGGCGGTCAGGCATAAAAAGAACGTGATCGTCAGGGAGATGGCCATGGCGATTCCCATCGAATAGAAAGAGGGATCCGACAAAAGCGCCTGATTGATGGTAGACGGAATGCCCGTGATGAAACTGTCCAGAAGAATCAAAATGAACAGCAGGCCGAAGATCCTCCAGAAGGAGGATTTCGTCAGCGTCCAGCTCCGTTTCAGACATGAAAAATAAGCGAGGCCCTCCTCCGTCATCACCGGGAAAATCAGGCTGAAACGGATAAAGAGATAGAGCGTGAAGAAAATAAAAAACAGGAACGAGAAAACTATCAGTATTAGCGACACCCAATCGGCCGCCCCAGTCTTGTCTATCAAAAGAAGAAAGATAAAGAGAGAACCGAAATAGATCAGCGGATACGCCGTCCCCAAAGCGAACAACAAAAGGCAGGTCAGAATGCTCTTTTTTCCGTATTTTCCGGCCAGTTTCAGACCTTCGATCCAAGTGAAGGACTCATCCCTGAAAAACGCGCCCGCGGAAATCCCCGTGACTGCTGCAAACCAGAGGGGCATTAAAATTATCCCGAACAACATGATTACGATCAAAAGGAGTATCAGCAGGGCGATAATTGCGATGGCGTCCCATTCGGTAACTACCTCCATGCTTCGGATCAGGATCACCCAAGTCGAAACTTCGTTCAGAAAATAGAAAGGACCGCATAACAGGAGAGTGATCGCAAAAATCGAAACGAATCGATTTTTGTAGAGGCGAAACGTCATGTCCAGGATCTCGCCAAATTCCAACGGCCTGACATGTTGGGACCGATTTTCCGCAAACGTTTCTTCCATCAGATTTTTCCTCCAATCACAAACTGTCAACGTTCGCGAATCCGTTCGGCAGCGGCATCGTCCAGCCCCTTCACCAGCGCGATCAGAAAAGCCTTGGCCGCTTCGATATCATCCTTGTCCACAATGGCCGCGTGGGAGTGAATGTATCGGGCGCACACACCGATGGCCGCGGAGGGAACTCCTGTTCCCGATCGGTGGACCGCTCCCGCGTCGGTTCCGCCTTGGCTGACGAAAAACTGATAGGGAATGTTCTCCTTTTCGGCGGTGTCCAGCAGATAATCCCTCATGCCGGGAAGCGTGACCATGGTCCGGTCGTAAATGCGGATCAACACTCCGCCGCCCAAACGCCCAAACCCTTCCTTGACCCCGGGGATGTCTCCGGCGGGACTGGCATCCACTGCGAAGAAAATATCGGGTTGTATGAGATTGGCCGCCGCTTCCGCTCCCCTCAGCCCCAATTCCTCCTGAACCGTGGCGCCGGCGATCAGCGTGTTGGGGGGCCTGTCCTTCTTCATCTCCTTGAGCAGCTCGACAGCCATGCCGCAACCGAACCGGTTGTCCCAAGCCTTGGCCATCAGCCGCCGTCCCCCTTCCATCTCGACAAAGGGGCAAACCGGCACGGCCGGGTCACCGGGGCGTATGCCCATCCGGTCGACTTCCTCCCGGTTTCGCGCACCGACATCGATAAACATCTCCTCGATCTCCAGCGGCTTGTTGCGCGCCTCCGGCTTGAGCAAGTGCGGCGGCACTGAACCGATGACGCCGGGAATGCGCTTTCCCGCCCGGGTGACCACTTCGACCCGCTGGGCGGGCATCACCTGATTCCACCAGCCGCCCAAGGGCTGAAAACGCAGAAAGCCTTCTTCGGTAATCCTCGTCACCATGAAAGAAACCTCATCCATATGGCCGGCAACCATCACCCGCGGGCCGGATTTTCCGCGGAGGATTCCGAATACTCCACCCAAACGGTCCTGAACCAACTCATCCGAATGCTTCTCAAGATGAGTCCGCAGAATCCGGCGCACTTCACCCTCAAAGCCGGGAGCGCCCGGCGCCTGTGTCAACTGTTGAAACAGGGACCAATCGACCATCAATTTCACCTCAACTCCTATTGATTCCTTCATGTTCTGCCGCATCACGAGCTTGTCCAAGCCGCACAGGGGAATGGGAGGACATTCCATGCGTCGTTCACTCAAAGTATAGCGAAACAGACAAAAGTTCACAAACCGTCTGCGGGAAAACATAGAAAGAGATCCCAAAGATGCCCTTAAGCGGCACACAACCATGGTACCGCGAACAGGCCCGTTCTGTACAGCGAAACCCCATAACTTGTCACGACGGCCGGCCAAAAGCCCTTCAGTGAGGCCTTCGGAGTTGCATTGTGCCTGCAGTTTGTGGTGTGTTTTGTGGGACTTGAATTTGTTTGTTGATTTGGGATTTGTGCTGCAAACCAGTTGTTGATAATATTTATATTAAAAGATACAATGAAAGAAATCCACCTTCCGGGGTGATTTCCGGTGCCCTTCAAAGAATTGGCCCGAATTGACAAACTGGTGCACGAACCCGCGCGCCTCGCGATTCTCAACGCTTTGGCCGCCTGTCATGTGGCCGAGTTTCTATTCCTCCAGGAATTGACCGGCTTGACCAAGGGAAACCTCTCCTGTCACCTTTCCAAATTGGAAAAGGCCAACCTTGTCTCCATCGACAAACATTTTGTTCGCAAAAAAATTCCTCAAACCACCGTGCGAATCACGCCGGAGGGCCGGGCTGCCGTCGAGAATTATTGGAAAAATCTGGACAGAATCCGGTCGGAAATCGAAAACCTGAAAAATTGACCGGCGCCTTGTCCCTCGTCCGTTCTCCCATCCGGAGGCGCGGCATCAGGTCCTTAAGGCGATCGCATCCGGGAGCCCCCTTCGCCGGCTTTGAAAAGGGAGCCCTTCGGAAGCCTCCAACCGGAAAGCCCGGGAAAACGCGTCGGATCCGCCCTCCATCCCGGCGGATGCGGAAAAAGCCCGAGGCTTTGTTTGGGAATTGGCGGCCGTTTGAGCGGCTGGGAGAGGAGTTTTTAAAACGGCGAAGCCAGATGGATCCCGACCGAAGAAAAGCGCTGGCCCAAAATCTCCTGCGGCGGATCCAAGCGGACGGGGAAAGCGAACCTGACGATGCCGAACTCCTTCTCGAGAAGATCTATGCCTATCTGAGACAGACCCGGTATTCCTCCATCCAATGACGCGCTAACGGACAAACGGCTGACAAGGGAAAATAAAACGCCCTCTGCGGAAAACCGACCGGCCCCGAGGCGCACCCTTGATTCGGGTAGCGCGGTCGGGCGATGGAATGAAGTGGGTTTTTTATAATGGAAGGGTGATGTGATTTTTTGTTTGTACTGCAAACTTGTTTTTAATATTGATCATTTTCCGAACCACCCTTTGCATATTTGCCCAAACCACGGATCAACGGCAGGAATAACATAAAATGTCCCAGTCGTCAGGGATCCATCGCCCTTGTCATTTTGGATGGGAGGGGATTGCTACGAAATCCGTTACCCTTGGAAACCTGGCCAGGATTATCGGCGGCAACCTGGTCCGCGGAGACGCGAACCTCTGGCTGAAAACGGCAAACTTCGGAAAACCCAAATATCTTCGCTCCGATCAGATCTATTTTTACACCAAGAAAAAATCCTGGAACCAGCAACTGGACGCCATCCGGCGTGTTCGTCCGAAAGCCGTCGTCCTTCCGCCCTCGCTCTCACATCATCCGATTCCTCCCTCCGTCGGATTGATCACCGTCAAAGACACCTTTGCCGCCTTCTGGCGCCTGGCCCTCTGGAATTGGAGACATTGTTCGCCGCGGGTCATCGGAATCACCGGCAGCGCCGGCAAATCCACAACCACCGAGATGACGGCATCCATCCTGAAACGGAAATGGTCGATGATCAAAACGCAGGGCAATCTGAACACCTATTCCTTCCTGCCCTCCTATCTGGTTCGCCTCTCTCCCGGTCACCGCATTCTTTTGTTGGAGATGGGGATGAAATCCCTCAACAACATCGCCCGGCAATGCAGCGTGGTCCGTCCCGAAATCGGCGCCATCACCAATGTGGGTGAAGCGCACGTCGGAAGCCTGGGCAGTCTCGACCGCGTGGTCCGCGCCAAACAGGAGCTGATCGACGGCATGCGGCCGGGGGGCGTCCTCTTCCTCAATGCCGACGATCCCCGATCCCGCAAATTGAACACCCGCCATTTCAGAGGCATCGTACGCACCTTCGGCATTCGCAATCCGGCCGATGTGCGCGCCCATTCAGTCCGATACACATCCCGGGGGATGGAATTCCGGGTTCGGCTGGATCGGACGGATTATCCCTTCCGCATTCCCGTTTTCGGCGTGCACAATGTGTACAACGCCCTGGCGGCGATCGGCATCGCCCGTGCGCTCCGCGTTCCGGTCCGGGACATTCAGGAAGGCCTCGCCCACTTTCAACCGCCGAAAATGCGCCTGCAATTCGTACCGGGACGGGGCGGGCGCACGTTGATCAATGATGCGTGGAATGCCAATCCCACCGCCATGATGGAAGGATTGAAAGTACTGAAACACGTATCCCGCGGCCGGCCCGCCGTCGCCGTGCTGGGAGACATGCTCGAACTGGGCAATCTGAGCCGGTGGGCCCATCAGCAGGTGGGCAAATTCGTCGCCAAGATCTCCCCCGACTGGCTCGTCACCGTGGGAAAAGAGGCCCGGGAGATCGGGACGACTGCCGCGGCAATGGGGATGAACCCTTCGCGGGTGCGCCACTTCAGGACACGGGAAGGAGCCGCCCGATTTCTGCAGCAACTTCCGCGAAACGCCGTCATCTATTTCAAAGCTTCGCGAAAACTGCACTTCGAAAAGCTGGTCAAACTGTTGCGCGCCCCATAGTCCTATATGGGGCAATTTCTTTGAAAGATAAAAACACCGCCGCCAACTGATCGGCGGCAGTGTTTTTAAGAAAAAGATTCACAGGGGTTGCAAAGTCGTTCAAGGCGGGCGGAATGTGATGCCGCTCAAGGAGCACCACAGACAGCCAACAAGCCATTCGGATGGAACGAAGCGTTGAATTGGACACGGGCAACCGCCGGCTTCCGCGGCAGAAGGAATGAAAAAGCTTATCCGTGCTTCCCCCTTCGGTCCCACGCGAAATCCCAAAAAGGGTGCAAAAACCCCGTCCGCTGCGCCGAGTCATTTGCGCGCACGGATTTTCGGGGCACACACAAAAAATTTCTTTCCGTCCCGGGGACGCTTGGAAGCACAATTGGTCCGGCTCACCCCGCCCATCCGCAGCCGTACGGAAAGCCACATGATTTCACCGGGGATCAAGGCGACAGAGCCGAACCGCCCTTGCCGGATTTGACCACGATGGCGTCACCCGCTTTTTCACCCGAAGGGGAACGTCGCTGAAGGCCCATCGAAGCCCCCGTTTGTGGTCCGCGGCATCACCTTGCGGAAATGACGAAAATCCCCGGCACACAGCGAAGCTCCCGGCCATGCAAGTGCGTTTCCCGCGCGGAATGGTGCACCCGCCGATTCGCATCGTCGGAACGGGTGAAGAGGGAGCGGCGACCCGCGCCGCCCGCCGCGCCTGGACGCTCCTGTGCACGGGGAACGCCCATTCCGGTCTGATTACGTCACCTGCTCCCCGAAATCGATCCGGTCGAAGGCCTTCAGCGTAATCAAGTTTTGGACCGTCAAATAGCCTTTCCACTCTTCCTTGGCAACTTGCCAATCCTCGTGATACTGCCCCCACTCCCAATTGGGATCCCAGGAACCGTCCTCCGCTTGTTTTTCGATCAGGTAATCCAGGTTTCTGGCCACATCACCGGCCAGCTCTTCGTAAAAGGGAGAACGGGGAGTTTTAACCAATATGAGGGGCTGCATCGAGTATTGATCCCAATGATCGGGCCGGGTTTCCACCAAATCCGCCAGTTGGGAGCGAATCGCCCCGATGATCCGGTCCCGGACGGGCTTGGGCGCCTGCTCCGCCAGGCGGACATAACAGAGACATTCGTGCATGGTCAATTTTGTCTGGTCGAGATGCTCCAAGCACCGTCGGGTCGCATCTTCGAGAAAATCCCCCGGAACCCACCGGGAATACCGGTGAAAACAGCCGACGATTTCCGCAAAGGGATTTCCCCAGGCTTCCTCCACCGACGTTCGTTTCCGCTCCTCGTCGTAGTGCCACCAGGGGGCGTGGGGCACGCGGTTCACCGATTCCGGGACGGCTTTCCATCTGCCGGCTCGCTCGTCATAGGTTTCGAGAAGGTAACGGATCCCCCTTTCCACAAGGGGATGGTCCGCCGGCGTGTCGACGGCGATCAAATATTGAAATCCGACGGTGGTGGCCATCGGTGAAGAGGACTCGAGGCGGAA
Source organism: Planifilum fulgidum (assembly GCF_900113175.1). Lineage (NCBI taxonomy): Bacteria > Bacillati > Bacillota > Bacilli > Caryophanales > Thermoactinomycetaceae > Planifilum > Planifilum fulgidum. Next base: position 39,138 of record NZ_FOOK01000017.1, read on the forward strand.
ATCCGGCTCAAGGGCGCGTCCAAATCCCCCGTCTTCGTTCTGATACCTCTCCAACTCCTCCCAGACCCGTTCCCGGGAACCTTCACCGAACGTGTATTCAAACAAAGCCCGGTCAATTCCGCGGGCCCTCTCCCGAACGAACCTTTTTCCCTTCTCAAAATCCGGCCGGCTGAGTCGAAGCGGCGAACGCATCCATCTCCCTCCTTCTTCACCACCAATCCTTTCTCATCAATTTCTTTCCATAAACACCAGCCTCGCCCCCAACAAAACATATATCCCCGCCTTGGTCCGGTTGACCCATTTCGACGAGGTCGCGCTTTTCAGGATATTGCGGCCGAGACGGTGGGTGATCACGGAAACGGAAGTGAATACGACCAGAGCCTGGGCCGTGAACACCGCTCCCAAAACCGCCATTTGCCAAGAAACCGATCCGGCGTCCGGCGACACGAACTGGGGAAAAAAGGCCAGAAAAAACAGGGAAACCTTTGGGTTGAGCAGATTCATGAAGATCCCCCGCCGATACAATGCGGCAAAATGCCGGCGGGCCAGGGGGGATTCTTCGGAGCCGCCCGGCTCCTCCGCTTCGCGCAAAGCCTGAAAGGCCAGGATAAACAGGTAAAGCGCCCCCGCCCACTTCAACACCTGAAAGGCGAAGGAAGAATGGTACAAAAGGGCGGAAACTCCCAAAACGGCCGCCGTCGTGTGCACCACCAAGCCCGTGCACAGCCCCAGAGCGACGGCGATTCCGTCCCGGCGGCTGTGTGTGACACTCTGGGCGATGACAAACAAGATGTCCGGGCCCGGCATCAAAGTCAGCATCACGGAGATGCCCGTGAACGTAAGCAAATCTGCAAGATCCATTTCCCTTCCTCCATCGGGCTGAAAGCCCTCTTTTTCGGATGATTGGGAAAAATGCCGCGGCGGGAATGAGACGGGGCGGCCCCTCCATCCCACTTCCCGACTGCGACAGGCGGGCTTCAGTGAATGTCCTTCTTTTTAAACCGGCCGCCGTTGACGTCGTGGATATTGCTCACGGCCAAGAAAGCCTGGGGATCCATCTCCTGCACAATCATCTTCAGTTTCGCTTCCTCCAGACGGGTCACCACGCAGAAAATCACCTTTTTCTCGTCGCCGGTATAGGCCCCTTCCCCGGACAAATAGGTGACCCCCCGGCCCAGCCGGTAGAGAAGCGCTTCCCCGATTTCCTTGGCGCGATCGCTGATGATCCACACCGATTTGGTCTCATCCAGCCCTTCGATGACGATATCAATCATTTTGTAGGCGATGAAATAGGCCATCAGGGAGTACATGGCCCGTTCCCATCCGAAAACGAACCCCGCGCTTCCCAGGATGAAGATATTGAAAAACATCACGATTTGGCCGACGGAAAAGGGAAGCCGCTTGTTGAACAGGATGGCCAAAATTTCCGTCCCGTCCAAGGATCCCCCGTAACGGATGACCATCCCCACTCCCATCCCCAGAATGATTCCTCCGAAGACGGTGGCCAACAGCGGATCATCCGTAACCGCATCCACGGAATGGAGAAACGCCGTTCCGACCGACAGCAGACCCACGGCGAAAAACGTGGACAAGGCGAAGGTCTTTCCGATTTGCTTATACCCGATGTAAAAGAACGGCAGGTTGAGAAGGAAGATCAGAATCCCCAACTTTATGCCCAATAGATGGGACAACATGATCGATATCCCGACGATTCCCCCGTCAATGATCTTATTGGGCACCAGGAATAGTTCCAGCCCAACCGCCGCCAATCCGGCACCGATGGCGAGCAACAATCCTTTTTGTGCAATTTTGATTGACCCCATCACATCCCCCTCTCTGCGGATGGAAATGATTCGCCTTCTGCGGTAAATACAAAAAAAATGATAACAAACCTTTTCCGCTCGTCAACCGCCCTTTGGGCGGGCCCTTTTTCGCCGAACGGGGAAAAAGCCGGGAAAATCCCGGCTTTCGGGCCAAGACGGTATCCTTTGGGACCATGCTTATCGCCGGGTCGATCGGGTGTCGAAGGCGTCCCTGAGTCCATCGCCGATGAAATTGATCGCCAGCACGGTGATGACGATCATCATCCCGGGAGGAATCCACAGCCACGGCTGCTGGGTCAAAACGCGGATGTTCCGGGCTCCGTTCAGCATGTTTCCCCACGTGGGCGTCGGCTCCGGCACCCCGAAACCGAGAAAGCTGAGGGCTGACTCCACGGAGATCATCACCGCCATCAGCAGGGTGGCGTTGACGATGATCGGACCGAGGGCGTTGGGGATCATGTGGCGGAAGATGATTCGAAGATCGCTGCACCCGATCGCCCGGGCGCTGAGCACAAATTCCCTCTCCCTGAGCGAGAGGAACTGACCGCGGACGATCCGCGCCGTGGTCGCCCAGGAGGTGAGGGCCAGAGCAACGATCAGCACCCATAGGCTGGTTTTCTCGAGAATGGATGCCAGAAAGAGAAACATCAGCAGGGTGGGAAGAGTGAGCAGCACGTCCGTGGCGCGCATGATGATCATATCCACCCATTTGCCGTAATACCCGGCGACGGCCCCCAGCGTGCCCCCGATCAATACCGTAAAAATCATGGTTAAAAGTCCGATCAAGAGAGAGATGCGCCCTCCGTACAACAGGCGGGAAAAGACATCCCTTCCGGTGTCGTCGGTGCCCAGCCAGTGTTTTCCGTCCGGACGGGCATCGGTGTTGTACAGATCGGAGGCGTACGGATCGTGCTTGGCGATCAACGGGGCGCAGACCGACAGCAGCGTGACCGCGAGCAGGATGAAGATCCCGGCCACCGCCATCCGGTTGCGAACAAACCGCCGGAGAGCCAGCTGAAAGGGAGATTTTCCCTTCTTCCCCTTGGCATCCGGCTTCAGTTCGGGCTCTTGCTCCGGCTGGTTCAGGATCACTTCGGCCGAGGAAGACATCCCCCATCACCTCCTAGTCGTATCGGATCCGCGGATCCACCACGCCGTAAAGGATATCCGCCACCAGGTTGCCGACGAGCACGCAAATGGCGATCAGCATTGTCGTTGCCATCAGGATCGGGTAATCCCGGTTGATCACCGACTCAAACAGCAGCTGCCCCAAACCGGGCCAACTGAAAATCGTCTCCGTGATCACCGCTCCGGAAAAGAGCAGGCCGAGATCCAGGCCAAACAGCGTCACCAACGGCAGCAGGGCGTTTCGGAGAACATGCCGGCGCAGGACCAGCGGAGCGGGAACCCCCTTGGCATAGGCGGTCCGCACGTAATCCTGCTGCTTCTCCTCCAGCACGCTGGCCCGGGTGTAGCGCATGTAAGAGGCAATGTTGATGATGGCCAGGGTAAAGGCAGGCAACACCACATGGTGCAACTTGTCCAGCCACAGGGCGATGCCCTCAAGCCCCGCCCCCGCGGTCACCGTCCCCGAAGAGGGAAACCATCGCAATTTAAAGGCGAAAAGATAGATCAGAAGAATTCCCGCGAAAAAACTGGGCATCGACAGGCCGACAAAAGCCGTTCCCGTCAGGGTGTAATCCACCGTGCCGTAAGGATGCTGCGCCGAATAGATTCCCAGCGGGACCGCCAGGGCATAGGTGAGAATCAGTGCACACACGGCCAGAAAAAACGTGTTCCCGATCCGTTCGGAAATCATCTCGCTCACCGGCGTTTTGTGGCGGAAGGAGATGCCCAGCTCCCCTTTGACAAAGTTGCCGGCCCAGATGAAATACTGCTCGACGGGACTTTTGTCCAAACCGAACTGTTTGCGCATCTGATCATAGTAACGGGCATCCACTTTGGGATCCAGTTGTCCTGTGAAGGCGTCTCCCGGAGCAAACTGGATCATCGTGAAAAGGATGATCGAAATGAGGATCAGCACGGGAATCATCACGAGCAAACGCCGGATAATGAATGTGGTCAAAGGCGGCTCCCCCCTCCTTCGGATCCTTAAAAAGGGCGTGCGGCCGGGCGCCGCACGCCCCTTTCACTGTGTCACTGCTGATCCTTCGGAATCCACCAGTCCATCACCTTATAGTGCTCGATGGCCCCGCGCCAGTCGAAAGTGACTCCCTTCACCCGCTTGTTCCACGCCTCGATCTTGTTTTGCGAGTAGAGGAAGACGTAGGGCACATCCTCGCTCACCACCTCCGTCCATTTGGCGTAGATTTCCTTCCGCTTGTTCTGATCCTGGATCGCCTCGGGGCTTTCCACGGCCTCTTTGATCAACTTGTCGCTCTCCTTGTTGACCCAGTGCGGGTAGTTCCAGGGATCGGTGCTGAGCCAGATGCCGGAGGGATCCGGATCGGGGGTGAGGCTCCAGCCCATCAGCCACATCTCCACCTTATCCTTTTCGACGGCATCGGCGTGGGCGGCAAATTCACGGGGTTTGGCCACTTCCACCTTCAGGCCGATCTTCTTCAGGTCCTCCGCGATGATCGGCGCAGTCTTTTCACGGATCGGGTTGCCCGTCGGATAATCCAGCTTCAGGCTGAAGGGCTTGCCTTTCGGATCCTCGACGAATCCGTCCCCGTCCTTGTCCTTGTAACCGGCTTCCTCCAGGAGCTGCTTGGCCTTATCCGGGTCATAGGGGTAGGCATCCTCCAATTCCTCGTTATAGGCCCAGCTCGCCTTCGGCATGTGCTGGTTCAGCACCGCGCCGTGACCCTTCAACAGGCCGTCCACCATGGCCTTGCGGTTGATGCCGTAGGCGATCGCCTGGCGCAGCTTTTTGTTTTTCAACTTGGGGTTGTTCAACTTGAAGCCCAAGTACTGATAGCTGAAATCCTGCGTTTCCTTGATCTCGATGTGCTCCATCGCCTTGATGGTATCAAAATCGTTCGGGGAAATGTCCGACAGGAAGTCGATCTCCCCATTCTCCAGCGCCGCGATGGCCACATCCTGGGAGATCACCTTCCAGATGATCTGATCCAGATACGGCTTGCCCTTTTCGTAGAAGTGCGGGTTCTTCTCCAGGACCACATACTCGTTGGGCTTGATCTCCTTAAATTTGAAGGGGCCGCTGCCGACCGGGTTCTTCTTGGTGGCCTCGTGGTTCGGCATATCCTTCACCGAAACCCCTTCGTAAACGTGTTTCGGAATCGGAGTACTCCACAGATTGTCCAAGGTGTTGGCACGGGCCACCGTAAACTCCACCTTCACCGTGTGATCGTCCACCTTGGTCACGCCGGAGAGCTTTTTCGCTTTCCCTTCATGCATCTCCTTGGCGCCCTTGATCATCTCCACCATGTAGTAGCGGGGACCGCTGTAATCCGGATGAGCGATCGTCTCCCAGGTGAAGATCAGATCGTCCGCCGTGATCGGTTCGCCGTCGTGCCACTTGGCGTCCTTCCGCAGTTGGATCGTCAGCTCCTTGCCGTCCTCGGAAAGCTCCCATTTTTCCGCCAGAAGCGGCACATTGAGCTGCAGCTTGTCGTCGTAAGCCCACAAACTGTCGAAGGTATATTGGAGGACATAAGCATCATACTGATCCTCGTAGAATGCCGGATTGAAGACCCCCTTCGGCGTGCTGAACATCGACAGCGTCACCGTGCCGCCGGAAACCGGCTGGCCTTCCGCCTCCCCGCTCTTGCCTTCGTCCGCCTGTTGACCGCAGGCAGCCAGGAAGAAGGACAGGGAAAGAACGAAAATCATGCTGAGAAGAAATGACTTCCTCTTCATCTCCATCGACCCCCTTGATCGATCTTTCTGACCCTCCGAACCGACTTCGCCGATCCATTCTTTCCTCTTCAGGCATCCCCCCTTTACAGGATCTCAACCCGCTTGAGCTCCCTCATCGAACAAGTGGCAGGCCACATAATGCTCGCCCCCGAGATGAATCATCTCGGGCCGCTCCGCCCGGCACCGGTCGAAGGCCTTCGGGCAGCGCGGGTGGAAAGCGCATCCCGCGGGAGGATTGGCCGGGCTGGGGACGTTCCCGCTGAGCACGATCCGCTCCCGTTTGTGCCGGGGATTGGGCACCGGCACGGCGGACAGCAGCGCCTGGGTGTAGGGGTGCGCCGGATGGTCGTAAAGTTCCCGCTTGGGAGCGACCTCCACCATCCGTCCCAGATACATCACCCCCACCCGGTCGGAAATGTGCTTGACGACGCTCAAATCGTGGGCGATGAAAATATAAGTCAGACCGAACTGATCCTGCAGATCCTCCATCAAATTCAGGATTTGCGACTGAATCGACACATCCAGCGCCGATACCGGCTCATCGGCCACGATCAGCTTCGGCCGGAGAGAAAGGGCCCGGGCGATCCCGATCCGCTGCCGCTGCCCCCCCGAAAACTCGTGGGGATAGCGCTGGACGTAGGCGGGATCCAGCCCCACCGTCTCCATCATCTCCCGCACCTTTTCCTTTCGCTCCCTTTTTGTGTACAAACCGTGCACCTTCATCGGCTCTTCAATCAGCTCCCCGACGGTCATCGTCGGGTTGAGGGAAGCGAAGGGATCCTGAAACACCATCTGCAGATCCCGGCGCACCCGGCGCAGGGCCCGTCGGGAAAGATGGGCGATGTCCCGCCCTTCGAACAGGACCTGGCCGTCCGTCGGTTCCAACAGCCGCAAAATCGTGCGGCCGGTGGTGGACTTTCCGCAGCCGGACTCCCCGACGAGGCCGAAGGTTTCCCCCTTCTTCACCGAAAAGCTCACCTGGTCGACGGCCTTGACATAACCGACCACCCTGCGCAGCACCCCGCCCCGGATCGGAAAATACTTGGAGAGATTTTTCACTTCCAGCACGGTTTCGCTCATCCCTCGTCCCCCTCTCCGGTTTCGTGCAGGAAACAGCGGACGCGGTGCCCCGGGGCGATCTCCATCAGTTCCGGTTCGGCCAGACGGCACTTTTCCCAGGCTTTCTCGCAGCGGGGGGCAAATTTGCATCCCTTGGGCCATTCATCGGGCGACGGAACATTTCCGCGAATGGAGTACAAGCGCTTCTGTTCCTCCTCCAGGCTGGGAACGGATCTCAGAAGCCCCTCCGTGTACGGATGCGCGGGCTGTTCGAACAGGCGGAAAACGTCCGCCTCCTCCACCACCCGTCCGGCGTACATCACCACAACCCGATCGGCCATTTCGGCCACGACCCCCAAATCGTGGGTGATCAGCAGGATCGCGGTGTCGAACTTCTCCTTCACCTCGCGCATCAGCTCCAAAATTTGCGCCTGGATGGTCACATCCAGAGCCGTCGTCGGTTCGTCGGCGATCAACAACTTGGGATTGCACGCCACGGCCATGGCGATCATCGCCCGCTGGCGCATGCCGCCGGACAATTGGTGCGGATACTCGTCGACAATCTCCTCGGCCCGCGGAAAGCCGACCAGCTTCAGGAGCTCCACCGTCCGGAGGCGGGCCGCCTTCTTGTCCAACCCCTGGTGCAGGATCAGACTTTCGGCGATCTGATTCCCGATGGTCATCACCGGGTTGAGCGAGGTCATCGGCTCCTGGAAAATCATCGAAATCTCGTTCCCGCGGATGCGGACCATCTCCTCCTCCGGTAGCAGACGGATATCCCTGCCGTCAAAGAGGATCTCCCCCTCGACGATCCTCCCCCGTTCAGGAAGCAACCTCAAAACGGAGAAGGACGTGATGCTCTTCCCGCAACCGGACTCTCCCACCAACGCCAGCGTCTCTTTCCGCCTCACCTCCAGATCGATCCCGTCCACCGCCGGGACCACGCCGTCATCCTGAAAAAAGTACGTTTTAAGATTCCGAATTCGCAGCAGCGGCTCCGACAAATTCCACCCTCCCACCCGTCAAGGATCGAAAATGGCGTATGAAGAGCGAAAATCAGACAGTTCCTGCATTATTTTATTCTCTTTTCATTTCCAAAAGCCCTTCTTTTGTGTTCAATCCTTCTTGGCAATCCTTTTGACCTCCTCCCGAAACGCGCAAAAGGGGGGCCGAAATGCACCGGCACCCCCTTCTTTTGCTTATGATGCTTCCTCCGCCGACGCTCTCCGGACCACAGTCACCACGTCGCCGGACGGCGTCAGCTGTTCCGGATATCCATATGCGCCGTGCTCACTCAGATCCAATCCCATCCTTTCCTCTTCCTCCGAAACGCGCAATCCGAACAGCCGGTCAATCACCCACAGGGCGACAAAGGAGGCGATCGCCACATACAGGGCGGTCACCGTCACCCCCAGCAACTGAATCAAAAGCTGCCTGAGCCCGCCCCCATAGAGAAGACCCGGACCTCCCACGCCCACGATCTCGACCAGGCGCGGCGATGCGAAAATCCCCGTGGACAAGGTTCCCCAGATTCCGGCCACCCCGTGAACGGAAAAGGCGTAGATGGGATCATCCACCCCCCTCCGCTCCAAATAGAAAACGGAAAACACCGCCAGCGCCCCGGCAACCCCTCCGATAATCACCGCAGCCCAGGGCTCGACAAAGGCGCAGGATGCCGTGATGGCCACCAGGGCGGCCAACACGCCGTTCAGCATCATCGCGATATCCGCCTTGCCCGTGAAGATCCGGACGGCGAGCAGGGCCGCAATGGCGCCGCTGGCGGCAGCCAGGTTGGTCGTCAGTGCGACGTAGCCGAAGAAGCCGTCCTGCGCCGACAGGGTGCTGCCCGGATTGAACCCGAACCATCCGATCCAGATGATCAACACGCCCAACACGGTATACACCTGGTTGTGTCCCGGCAGGGGGTTGGCCGTGCCGTCCCGGTTGAATTTGCCGATCCGGGGACCGAGCATGAGCGTTGCCACCAGCGCCGCGATTCCGCCTTGCAGGTGAACCACCGTGGAACCGGCAAAATCCTGCTTGCCGAGCGTCGACAGCCAGCCGCCTCCCCAAATCCAATGGGCGGCAACCGGATAAATCACCGCGACAAACAGCGTCCCGAAAAGGAAATAGGCGCCCAGTTTGGCCCGTTCGGCAAACCCGCCCCAGGCGATGGCCAGGGAAACCGCGGCAAAGGCCAACTGGAACAAAAACAGGATTTCCGTCGGGATTCCCCCCTCTTCGGCGGGGAAACGGAGAAACCACCCGCCGGTTCCGAACAGCGGAGTGCCCTCTCCGAAGGCGATGGCATACCCCACAGCCCAAAACGCGATGCCGGCCAGGGCGAAACTGAGCACCTGCTTGCCGGCGATGTGGCCGGCATTTTTCATGCGGGTGGATCCCGCCTCCAACAGCGCAAAGCCCGCCTGCATGAAAATCACAAGAATCGCGCTCAGGGTGACCCAGACCATGTCGACCGAACGTGCGACCGCATCCATCTCCCGCACCTCCATGTCAGGAAATATTACAAATCTTTCTGATGTATTGTATGTTATCACACTCACCCGGCGTGCGCAAGGGGGTCTTGTTAATTTTCATTACATATACAGTTCATTTATATGACAAGAATGGGAAATAAAAAAGACGGGGCCTTCGGCCGCCGTCCGGATTTACTCCTGATTCACCCAATTGTAAAAGGTAAAGGAAGAAGACCCGGGCTTCCGTTCCTCCCCCTGATAGAGAATCCCCCTTTGCCGGAACCGCCGGGAGTACTCCGCCGCTTCCTCGGCGTTCCGGATGCGGTTTCGCTGCCATTCCAGCAGGATGCGGTCGATATATCGAAAACTGGCTTTCCCCGAAAACACCGCCTCCCTCAGGGCGGCCAGAATCAGTTCCTCGGAATAGCCGTCCTGATCCACCCATTGGGTCAGCATCTCGCATTCCATCGGCGACAAGGGGCGTCCGAACTCTTCCTCAAAGCGGCGAAACAGATGTTGATATACCGCTTCCTTTTCCCCCTCCGAAGCGGAGCCCACCCGGCGGTCCAGAAAGGAAGCGGCCAACTGGTGCAAAAGGGGGGAAAGATCATACCTTTCGGAGCGCAGCCCTGCCCTGTCGATTTCCTCTTCAATCTTGAGGAATCCGCCGCGGACGAGGGATTGCAGCCAGGAAACAATCTGATCCGCGGGAACGCTCATTCGTTCCTCCAGTTCGCTCACCGTCGGAAAAGACTTCCCTTCCTTTTCCTGAAACACCATGAGGTGCAGAAGAAGCATCACTTGTCCCTCATTGAGACCCAAGCGCTTGTACTCGGAGAACAAAACCGCAGGCAGTGCGATGGATCCCTCCTGCAACAGGTGCACCAAAGCAGCGTGCGGAGACCCTTTTCGTTCCATGTCCATCCACCTCATCCCTACTATACCAGCGCCAAGGAAGAAAAAACAGTCTTGAAAAACAAAAAGCATCGGTCCCATGCCGATGCTTTTTGTTTTTTACGGATAGAGGCGGTTCAGCATGCGGGGGAAAGGAATGGTCTCCCGAACGTGATCCAACCCGCAGATCCAGGCGACCGTCCGTTCCAAACCCAATCCGAAACCGGAATGGGGCACCGTGCCGTACCGGCGGAGATCCAAATACCACTCATACGCTTCCCGGGGAAGCCGGTGTTCGACAAACCTCTGCCGAAGGAGCTCCGGATCGTCGATCCGCTGACTTCCGCCGATGATCTCGCCGTATCCCTCCGGCGCGATCAGATCCGCGCACAAAACCACCTCCGGCCGCGCCGGGTCCGGCTTCATGTAGAAAGCCTTCACTTTCGCCGGATAATGCGTGACGAACACCGGTTTGTCGAAGCTTTCGGCGATCTTCGTCTCGTGGGGCGCCCCGAAATCCTCCCCCCATTCAAAGGGCATTCCTTCCCGGTTCAAAAGTTCCACCGCCTCATCGTAGGTGATCCGGGGAAACGGCGATTTCACTCTTTCCAGGGGAGCGGTGTCCCGGCCGATGGTATTGAGCTCGTCCCGGCACGCCCTGAGCACATGCTGCACCACGTGGCTGACCAGCTCTTCCTGGATGCGCAGACTCTCCTCGTGCTCGGTGAAGGCCATTTCGGGCTCGATCATCCAAAATTCGATCAGATGGCGGCGCGTTTTCGATTTTTCCGCCCGGAACGTGGGTCCGAAGGAATAAACGCGCCCCAGCGCCATCGCCGCCGCTTCCATATACAGCTGCCCGCTTTGGGTGAGGAAGGCCTCCTCATCGAAATACCGGGTGGAAAACAGCGTGGTCGTCCCCTCACAGGCGGAAGGGGTCAATATCGGGGGATCCACGAGGGTGAATCCCTGTCCGTCCAGCCAGTCCTGAATCGCCCGGATGATTTCGGCGCGAATCTTGAGAATGGCGCGCTGACGGGGGGTGCGGATCCAAAGGTGGCGATGATCCATCAGGAAGTCCACACCGTGCTTTTTCAGGGCGATGGGGTACTCCTCGGCAATCTGAATGATCTCAATGTCCTCGACATCCAGCTCATACCCGCCGGGAGCGCGCTCATCCCGGCGAACCGTCCCCCGGACATACAGGGAGCTTTCTTGGGTCAACTGCCTGGCTCGCTCCCACACCTCCGGGGACACCTGGTTCTTCACAAGAACGCCCTGGATGAAACCGGTGCCGTCGCGGAGCTGAAGAAACTGGATCTTTCCGCTGGAACGTTTGTTGTACAGCCATGCGCCCAACTTCACCGATTCACCGACATGTTCAGCGATATTGCCAATACGGACCAACACTTTGATTCCCCCATCCAATTGCTGACTCGTTCATTATAAACCCACCGGAAAAGGAGAGTCAATGCGCGCTGGCCCCTGCTTCCGAAACATAAAAAGCGGCCGGCGAAAAGCCGGCCGCCAGCTGTCGGCAGATTCCAGGAGGGGGCTGAAGGGGGCGGGAAGGAAAACGCGGCCCGTTCCATCGGCGCAGCCTTCGGAAGGCTGCGTTTCCTTAACATCAGTACAGCGACATATACTGCTCCCGTTCCCAGGGATGCACTTGCATGCGGAACATGTCCCACTCGATCTCCTTCGCTTGGACGAAGTGGGTCAGGGCGTGTTCCCCGAGGGCTTCGCAGATCACCGGATTCCGCTGCAATTCCTCCAGTGCTTCCTTCAGAGTGGAAGGCAGGCTCTCGATTCCCGCGGCGCGCCGTTCCGCATCGTCCATGACGTAAATGTTGCGATCCACTTGCTCCGGAAGAGGCAGCTCGTTTTTGATGCCGTCCAGCCCGGCCTTCAGCATCACCGCCAGCGCCAGATAAGGATTGGCCGCGGGATCGGGGTTGCGCACTTCGATCCGGGTGCTCAATCCCCGGGAAGCCGGAATGCGGACCAGGGGACTTCGGTTTTTCGGCGACCACGCCACGTAGCACGGGGCTTCATAACCGGGCACCAGCCGCTTGTAGGAATTGACCAGGGGATTGGTGATCGCCGCGAAGGAGCGGGCGTGCTTCAGGATGCCGGCCAGAAAGTGGCGGGCGATTTGGGAAAGGCCCAGTTCGTCCCTTTCGTCGTAAAAGGCGTTCTCATCCCCCCGGAACAGCGACATGTGGCAGTGCATCCCCGACCCGTTCACGCCGTAGAGGGGCTTTGGCATGAACGTGGCGTGCAATCCGTACCGGCGGGCGATATTCTTCACCACCAGTTTGAAGATCTGGATGTTGTCCGCCGTCTGCACCGCATTGGCATACTTAAAATCGATTTCGTGCTGTCCCGGGGCCACTTCGTGGTGGGAAGCCTCCACTTCGAAACCCAGTTGGTCCAGGGTGACCACGATATCCCGCCGGCAGTTTTCGCCCAGGTCCAGGGGAGCCAGGTCAAAATAGCCGCCTTTGTCGTTCAGATCCAAGGTGGGCTCCCCTTTTTCATCGGACTTGAACAGGAAAAATTCCGGTTCCGTCCCCACGTTGAAGGCGGTAAAGCCCATCTCCTCCGCTTCCTTGAGCACCCTTTTCAAAATGCTTCGCGGATCGCCGGGAAAGGGTCTGCCGTCCGGCAAATAGACGTCACAGATCAAACCGGCCACTTTCCCCTCCGTCCCGGACGTCCAGGGATAAATCACCCAGGAATCGAGATCGGGATACAGGTACATATCCGATTCCTCGATGCGGACAAACCCTTCGATCGACGATCCGTCGAACATCAACTTGTTGTCCAGCGCCTTTTCCAGTTGGCTGCGGGGGATTTCCACGTTCTTGATGGTGCCGAGCAAATCGGTAAACTGCAGCCGGATATACCGGACATTCTCCTCTTCCACCATTTTCATGATATCTTCCCGGGTATATCTTCCAGCCATATATCAGTCTCCCTTCTCTCAAAATAAATGCGTCGCGGCATCAATGGAAGAAGCGGGACAACTCCCCTTGAATCAGATGCTGCTGCCCCGGCCGGACCGGCAATTCATTCAGCTGCCGCTTCAACAGACGGTGCAGCTCTTCCTCCGACAAATCCCGCCGGGACTCCGACTCGGCCAACGGCTGAACCGGTTCGGAGAGCGGCGCCTTCGGGCGGCTCAGCACTTCCTTGACGCCGGCGATGTTCACCCCTTTTTCCATCAATGCCTTGATCTCCAACAGCCGATCCACGTCATTGAAGGAAAACAAGCGTTGATTTCCCTTGGTGCGCGCCGGTTTGATCAATCCCTGCTCCTCGTAGTATCGTATCTGGCGAGGAGTCAACTCGGTCAGCTTGGTCACAATCCCCATCGGAAACAAAGGCATGTTTCGCCGAACCGAGTCGCGCACAACCATTCCCTCCCTTCCCTTGTTTGAATACATTCTATTCCATGACAAGTTTATTTGTCAACACATGTTAAAAAAAATAACATCTAATGGCCGCGATCGGAACCTTCCGGGGGAGTTATGCCATTTCGACAATACCTGTTGCAGATCGCCTCGATTTGTGTTAAGTCAATATGAGGGAACGATTGAAATTCCCTGTGTGCATGTAAACGACGATCCTGATTATCGGAAGGGGAGCTCTCCTTTGCTGCACTTAAAAAAGAAAGGAACGGAATTGCTTGATCTGTTGATCCAAAGCGCCGAAAACACATATCAGGCCTCCCTCATTTTCCGGAAGGCCATGAACGGAGACCTGAATCCAACCGCTTACATTCAGGAACTCAACGATTTGGAAAAGAAGGGCGATCAAATCACCCGCCAAATTTACACGGACCTGGATCAGGTCTTCGTGACCCCGCTCGACCGGGAAGACATTATCACTTTGGCCTCCAAAATCGATGACGTCATCGACGGCATCGAGGCCACCATTTCCCGATTCGATTACCTGGACATCCCCTATACGGATCAGACGATGAAACAATTTGCCGAAGTGCTGGTCTCCTCCTGCGAACACATCCTCTCCGCCATGAAACTTCTCTCCCAAAAGAAATACCTGCAAATCCGCGAGCACACCATTGAAATCAACCATCTGGAAAACGAAGGGAACCGCTTGATGCGGGAAGGAATTCGCACCATTTTCACCAATCCCCGCGATCCCTACCATGACTTCAAACTGAAGGAAGTTTACGAGCGGCTGGAGAGAGTGACCGATTGCTGCGAAGACGTGGCCGACATTTTGGACAGCGTGTTGCTGCGTTATGCCTGATCAAATGATGATACACAAACTCTGAATGTAGGGGGTTAGCGCAGCGTGTCTCCTTGCGCGCGCGACAATTGATGGAAACCATCGTCATCATCGCTGTCGTCGTGTTTTTGGCTCTGGCCTTTGACTTCATCAACGGATTTCACGATACCGCCAATGCCATCGCCACTTCCGTTTCAACGAGGGCACTCAGTCCGCGCAACGCCATCCTGCTTGCCGCCACCCTCAACTTCGTCGGCGCCCTGACCTTTACGGGCGTCGCCAAATCGATCGGCGGCAACGTCGCTGACCCCTCGAAGTTGGATCACGGACTGTTGATCGTAACGGCGGCCCTTATCGCCGCGATTGCCTGGAACCTCATTACCTGGTGGTACGGCATCCCCTCCTCCTCTTCCCACGCTCTGATCGGTTCCTTGGCGGGGGCCGTCGTGAGCGCGGCGGGGATTGAAGGCATCAACGTATCGGGCTTTTCGGGAATCATAATGGGATTGATCTTTTCACCGATCATCGCCTTCGTCGTCGGGTTCATCGTGATGAAGATCGTTTATCTGATCTTTGCCAACCACAGCCCCCGCAAAATCAACAAAGGGTTCCGGGCCATGCAGGTTCTGACGGCGGCCTTCCAAAGTTTCTCGCACGGCACCAACGACGCCCAAAAAGCGATGGGCGTAATCACCTTTGCGCTGGTTGCCGGAGGTTTTCAATCGGATCTGGAGGTTCCGCTGTGGGTCAAGGTTGCCGCGGCCACGGCGATGGGGCTCGGCACCTCCTTCGGCGGTTGGAAGATCATCAAGACGATGGGCTCAAAAATCTTCAAGATCGAACCCGCCAACGGAGTTTCCGCCGACCTCACCTCCGCCTCCGTCATCCTCAGTGCCACCGTGACCGGTTTTCCGGTCAGCACGACCCATGTGGTCACCTCGGGAATTTTGGGGGTCGGAGCCTCCAAGCGGTTTCGGGAAGTCAAATGGGAAGTGGCCGGAAAAATTGTCTTGACGTGGTTCATCACGATTCCCATCTCCGCCCTGCTCGCCTGGATCACCTTCAAAGCGATCGAGATTCTCTTTCTGTAAAGGATAAACCCTGCCCGGTGGGCAGGGTTTTTGGATGGATGCGAAGCAAAATGCAGGCCGGCGTTCAAAGCCGCCGCGAGGCGGGGCTTAAGTCCTCATTCCCCCAGCCGCATTCCTCCCCCAATCTCTCCCGATCCCGGACCGATACCGCAGAGCGGCACAGGGCTTTGTCACCGCTTCTCTCCCCGATTTAAAGACTGCCTGTGGCGAGAGCACGGCGAAATTCGGGACAAGCGCATGGACCCGACCCCGGCCTGCAATAAGGGATGACATCCGACTCCACAAACCTTAAAACCCCTGCCCACGGGCAGGGGTTTTTGCTTTCACACCGCCAGAATCACAAACCAGATCAAAATGCCGAACATCAGAAGTCCCTTGAAGAACAGGCCGCCGAGAAACCCGACGAGGGTTCCCCACCCCACCCGGAGGGCTTCCTGCCAGGACTTTCTCTGAATCAGCTCCACGATGACCACGGCCACCAGCGGTCCGACAAGAATGCCCACGGGGCCGAGGATGAAGGGAAAGATGATCGCCCCGGCCACGGCGGCCAGCACGGAAAGCCGGGACCCCCCGTAAGTTCTCGCCGCCACGCCGCTGGCCACATAGTCGACGAGGAACGCCACCGCCATGACGATGACCGCCGCCACCCAGAAGGGCCAGTTCAAGGCATCCGAATCGATCAGAAAATGGTACACCAGAAAACCGACAAACAAAAGAGGGGCATCCGGCAAAACCGGGATCAGAAGCCCCGCAAAGCCCGCCACAAACAGGATCACGACCAAAATCCACCAAAGAACTTCCATTCCTCACGTCTCCTTTGCCGTGTTTAGGGCCGGCACCTTTCCCGTGGACAACAGTCGATCCAAGGCATGCAAAACGGCGATCTTCACGTGGGAATAGGTAAGCCCCCCCTGCATGTATGCGATATAGGGCGGCCTTAAGGGACCGTCCGCCGAAAGCTCGATGCTGGCGCCCTGGACAAAGGTACCTGCAGCCATGATCACCGGATCGTCGTAACCGGGCATCGGCGCGGGTTCCGGCGCCAGATGGGCGTCGACGGGAGAGGCGGACTGGATTCCCCGGCAAAAGGCGATAAGCAGATCGGGATCGCCGAAGCGCACCTGCTGGATGATGTCGGCGCGCGGCTCATCCCAGGCCGGCGAAGCGGAAAACCCCGCCTCCTCCAGCATCGCCGCGGCGAAAACCGCCCCCTTCAGGGCCTGACCGACAACGTGGGGGGCCAAAAAAAATCCCTGAAAATAATCCCGGAGATGGCCGTAGGTGGCCCCTCCCTCCATGCCAACGCCGGGCGCCACGAGCCTTGAAGCGGCCCGCTCCACCCATTTTCTTTTTCCGGCGATGTATCCCCCAGTCTTCGCCAAGCCGCCGCCGGGATTTTTTATCAGGGAGCCCGCCATCAGATCCGCCCCGACGGCCGTCGGTTCCACGTCCTCCACAAATTCGCCGTAGCAATTGTCCACGAATATGACCGCGTCCGGAACGTGCCTTCGCAACCAACGGATCATCTCTTCGATGGCCGCAACGGAAAAGGAAGGCCGGTCGGCATACCCGCGGGATCGCTGGATGCCGATGCACTTCGTGTTGGGGCCGATCGCCGCGCGAACCGCCTCGAAGTCCACCCGCCCCTCCGCAGTCAAGGGAATCTCCCTGTAGGTGATCCCGTAATCGCAAAGGGAACCGGACCCGTCCGCCTCCGTCCCGATCACCCGATGCAGGGTGTCGTAGGGGGAACCGGTGATGTACAGCAGCTCGTCCCCGGGACGCAACGCCCCGTACAAACAGGCGGCGATGGCGTGGGTTCCGGAGACGATGTGCGGGCGGACCAGGGCGGTCTCCGCGCCGAACACCCTGGCCACCACCCGCTCCAGGACGGCTCGTCCGAGATCGTCATACCCGTATCCCGTGGAGGGAGCCAAATGGTGTTCCCCCACTCCCTCTTCCCGGAAGGCCCTCAACACCTTCCATTGATTTCGCTCCGCCTGCCGATCGATTTCCGCAAGCCGGAAAGCGATGCGCTCTTCCACCCGTTCGACCCATTTCTTCAGCGTTTGCCCGTGCCTCAGATCCTCGTACACCTCTAACCCCTTTTTCACATGGACTTAATCGCTGCTGACCCGGATATGCTCCTTCACTTCCTTGGAAAGCCGGCGAAAGCGGCGGAGCGGAAGCCGGAAATCGATCCTGACGGTCACCCCGGACACCTCCGACCGAACCACTTCCGCATTCCGGTACAAGGCGGCGATCCACTCCCCGCGGGTCACCGGGAACTCGGCCGACCCGCACACCTGTTCACGGTGAAGCGCTTGATCGATCGCCTGCTTCAACCGCTCGAGATCCTCGTCGGAGAAAGCCGAAATCCGAAGGGTTCCCTCCTCCTCCGGCATTTCCGCCGCCACCCGGTCCATCTTGTTGAAAACCGTCAGCGTCGGAATGTCCGCGGCGCCCAGTTCCTGCAACACCTGCTCCACGGCCCGCATCTGCTCGGACGCTTCCGGGTGGCTGGCATCCACCACGTGAAGCAGCAGATCCGCCTCCTTCACCTGCTCCAGGGTGGAGCGGAACGCCGCAACCAAATGGTGCGGCAGGCGGCGGATAAATCCGACGGTGTCGGTCAAAAGCACCTGCTCGCCGGACGGAAGGCGCAAAAAGCGCGACGTGGGATCCAGCGTGGCGAACAGCCTGTCTTCCGAAAGCACATCGGAACCGGTGAGCCGGTTGAGAAGCGTCGATTTGCCCGCGTTGGTGTAACCGACCAGGGCCACCTGGACGATCTCCATTTTCCGCCGGCGGTCCCGGTGCAATTTCCGGTGCCTCCGCACCCGTTCCAGCTCCCGCTTCAGATCGCGGATGCGGCGGTGGATATGGCGCCGGTCCGTCTCCAGTTTGGTCTCCCCGGGTCCCCGGGTTCCGATGCCTCCCCCCAGACGAGACAGATCGCGTCCCCGTCCCGCCAGGCGGGGAAGAAGATATTCAAGCTGCGCCAACTCCACCTGATACCGCCCTTCCCGCGTTTTGGCCCGCTGGGCGAAAATGTCCAAAATCAACTGGGTGCGGTCGATCACCTTGCAAGGCATGATCCGCTCCAGGTGATACAACTGGGCCGGGGTCAGCTCCTGATCGAAGATGACCAAATCGGCTCCCGCGTCCTTCGCCTTCCGGGCGATCTCTTCCGCTTTTCCCCGGCCGATCAGCCAGGAGGGATCCATTTTATCGCGAAACTGCAATTCCGTCGATACCACCTCAGCCCGTGCGGTATCCGCAAGACGGGCCAACTCCTCCAGAGAGGAACGCAAATCCCAAGCGGTCCGCTTCGGGCCGCATCCGACCAGTATCGCTCGTTCACGTTCGCCGATCGGGTCGATCGAAGTTCATCCTCCTTGTGAATCCATAAATCTTGTCGCTATTCACTATTTATTATACCACGAACGGAGCGCCCGGTTCCCAACGTTTCCTCGAACCGCAAATCTTCCGCGCGAATCGTCATCAAATCATCCTTGGACGGATACCGCTCGCTCAGGAGGCGCACGGCGTGTTGCCGGATGCCCCGTTCAATCACGTTGCGGATATAGCGGGCATTGCCGAAGGGTTGAGACGTCCGGTTCATCTCCTTCAGCAATTGCCGCTTGAGCTTTTCCCTGGCCGCCCGGGAAAAGCGGTATTGCCGCTTTTTCAGCATTCTGTCGGCGATTTCCATCAGTTCCTCGATGGTGAAATCGGGAAAGGCAAGGTGGATGGGAAACCGCGAGGGAAGGCCGGGATTGGAACGCATGAAATGCTCCATCTCCAGGGAATATCCCGCCAAAATCAAGACGAATTCATCCCGGTGGTCCTCCATCGACTTGACCAGGGTGTCGATCGCCTCCTTGCCGAAATCCCTTTCCCCTCCCCGGGCCAGGGAATACGCTTCGTCAACAAAAAGAATCCCGCCCAGGGCCCGTTTCACGTGCTCCCGCGTCTTCTGCGCCGTGTGCCCGATGTATTCGCCCACCAGATCCGCCCGCTCCACTTCCACCAGATGCCCTTTGGAGAGAATGCCCATCTCTTTCAGCAGCCTGCTCATGATGCGGGCCACCGTCGTTTTGCCCGTCCCCGGATTGCCGGTGAACACCATGTGCAAAACCTGCTGTTCGGAGGGCAGGCCGGCGGCGGCGCGGCGCCGCCCCACTTCCAGCAAGGCATATATCTCCCGCACAAATTCCTTCACCTTTTTCAGGCCCACCAATTGGTCCAATTCTTCAAAACAGCGGCTCAGCGCCGGATGCTCTTCCGGATCGACCGGCGGAATCAGGGAGGAACGCTGATGCGAACGAATGGTTGCGTCTCCTTGGGATTCCCTTTCCAACACCACGTGAATTCGGTTCAACTCCCTTGTGATGACCGTTTTTCCCATGCCTGGTCACCTCTTGTTCCGATTCGGCTCATCCCATATATACGCGAAAGCCCAGCAATTGGTGAGAAGCATGAAAAAAATGGGGAAACACCTCGGCATTTTGCGGGGGGATCTTTGAAGAAATCGAGGCGAAAAAAGGGCCCGCCCCCGCCTTTTCGGCGGGGGCGGGCAAGCTTCCGGCAGAGGGCCGGTGCCGGACGCGTTTTGTCTCAAGGGGGAAAATCATTCCTCTTTTTGTTGATTTTCCTCCTGCGGCATCAGAGACACCGGGCGTGCGGGGGTGAAGGTGGAAATGGCATGTTTGTAGACCATTTGCTGCTTGCCGTCGCTGTCGATGATGATCGTGTAATTATCGAATCCCCGAACGACGCCCCTCAACTGAAAACCGTTGATCAGATAAATGGTGACGGGGACCGACTCTTTGCGGATTTGGTTCAAAAAAGTGTCCTGGATATTGATTGTCTGTTTCAATGGCCGTACCTCCTATGTACATTCACATTTAGTTTAATCTATTCTTTGTAGGCGGGAAACTTTCCTGCTGCAAGTTCCCAAATTTCTTCCGCGCTTTCCGGCTTATTCACATCGAACCAGTGGATTTCCGGAATCCGGCGAAACCAGGAAAGCTGCCGCTTGGCGAATTTGCGGGTTCCCCGTTTGATCGCCTCCACCGCCTCTTCGAGGCTGATCTCCCCGTCCAAATACATCATGATCTCCTTGTACCCCAGTGCCTGCATCGACGTCAAATCCCGGTGGTACCCCTTGCTTTGCAGGGCCTTCACCTCTTCCACCAGTCCCTCCGCCATCATCTGATCCACCCGCCGGTTGATCCGCTCGTACAAAAGCCCGCGCGGCATGGTGAGTCCGATCCACAACATATCGTAGCGGGGAGACGATTTTCGCTGCAGTCTGGAAAAGGGAATCCCCGTGCCCTCGTACACCTCCAGGGCGCGGATGATGCGCCGGCGATCGTTGGGATGAAGGCGCGCGGCCGTGTCGGGATCCACTTTTTTTAACTTCTCCCACAGCTTCTCATTTCCCTCTTTATCGGCAAACCGGTGCAGTTCCTCCCTCAGCCGGGGATTGCCTTCCACGCCCGGAAGGAGATATCCGTGGGTCACCGCTTGAATGTAGAGGCCGGTTCCTCCCACGAGGATCGGCAAGCGACCTCTGCGCTGGATATCCTCGATCGCCTCCCGGGCCAAGCGTTGATACTCCTCGACCGAAAAGGGATGGTCCGGATCGACGATATCGATCAGGTGGTGGGGAATCCTTTCCCGTTCCTCCGGCGACACCTTGGCCGTCCCGATATCCATGTGGCGGTATACCTGCATCGAGTCCCCGGAGACGATCTCGCCCCGGAAGGAGGCGGCCAGGGAGAGGCTGAGCGCCGTTTTTCCGACGGCGGTGGGTCCGACAATCACCAGAAGCGGCCCCCTCATCCATCCTTTCCCTCCACTCGGATCACGCCAAACGCATATGTGGAGGCTTCTCTCGCCACTTTAAATCCCAAGCGGGCGAACTCGCCGCTGCCCCGCCGCTCTTTGAGGAGCACGGCACGGCGGGCCACCCGGACCGCTTCCTTCACCGACGCCGGATCGAGGGGCTCCGGATTGGCCAAGGGCCGCAGGGCCTGCATCGCCGAAGACTCCCGGACGGTCTCGCCGAACATCGGATCAAACATCACGATGTCAAAGGAGTTGTCGGGCAGCCGCGGGAGATAATCGCGATAATCGGCGCAAACCACCTTCACCCTACGCATCGCCTCCGTCAGATCCGCCCGGTCCGTCGTGTAGGTGCGCAGTCCGTATTCCACCAATGCCGCAATCACCGGCTGGCTCTCCAGGGCGACCACCTTGCCCTCCGGACCGACCGCAAAGGAGGAGACGATGGCATCCGCTCCCAAGCCGAGGGTGCAATCCAGAACCTCGTCCCCCCGCCGCATGCCGCTGCTTGCCGCCAGCGGATCGTCCCCCCCGCTTCTCAGCCGCTTCACCCGGACGGCGGACATGCTCGGGTGAAAGAAAAACCGGCGGCCCTCCCGGTCTTCCCACCGGATCTCATCCCGGGTCACCACCACCGCCTGCGTGGACCCGGTTTCGGCAAACAGCTGTTTCAGCGTCTTGCGTTCCCGCGGTATGTAGGGAGCAGAGAGTCTCTCGGACAACTGCCGGGCAATTTCTTCCCTCTCGGGCTGCGGATGATAGGACGTAGTGACGAACACTTCACATCACCCGCTTAAACAGCTTTTCCAGTTCCCGCGTGGAAAAGTGGATCATCACCGGCCGCCCGTGGGGACAGGTGAAGGGATTGTCGCACCGGGCCAAATCGGTCAGCAACCGGGACATCTCCTCCCCGCTGAGGCGCCGGTTCGCCTTGATCGCCGCTTTGCAGGCAATCAGTTTGGCTCCGGCATCCCGGATCCGCTCCGGCCGGACCGCCCCTTCCCTCTTTAACCAGTCGATCAGCTCCCGCAGAATCTCCTCCTCCTGACCCGGCGGAACCCAGCGGGGATGGGAACGGATCAGGAACGTGTTTCCGCCGAAGGGCTCCAACTCCCAGCCCATTTCTCGAAAGAGGGAAAGCCGGGCCGACACCCTTTCCGCATCCCCCGGCGAACACTCCATCGGAATGGGCATGAGCAGGGGTTGTCCCGTCGGTTCCTCCCGGCGCATCTCCTCGGAAACCTTCTCATAATAGATCCGTTCGTGGGCCGCGTGCTGATCGATCAAGTAAAAACCGTCCTCCGCCTGGGCCACGATATAGGTGCCGTGCACCTGGGCCAGAGGCTCCAGGTCGGGAAACCGCTCCTCCTCCGGGGCAGGAGAAGCGGGCTCTTCCGCCACTTCCTTCCCGGTTTGGGGGCGGACAATCTCTTCCGGCCGATCCGGCGCCTTTTCCGTGAAAAGGGAAGCGGGTGTCTCCTCCCGCACCCGGTCAACGGCGGATACCTGCGGCTTCATCTCCCTTTTCGCCGGCGAAGGCGGCTTCGATCCACGACGGCCTGCGCTCCAGTCAAACTGCTGCTGGACCGGCCGCTCCTTTTTCACTTCCCGGGCTTCCACCCGGGGAGCCAGCGAGCGGGTGCGAAAAACCTTTTTGATTTCCTCCTCGATAAAGGCGGTCAGCTCCTTTTCCTTGCTGAGGCGGACCTCCATCTTGGCGGGATGGACGTTGACATCCACCAGCTTGGGATCCAGCTCGATCGACAGCACCGCCACCGGGTATCTGGATACCGGGAGAAGCGTCTCGTATCCCCGGAGCACCGCGTGGATCAGCGGCAAACTTCGGATGTAGCGGCCGTTGATGATCGTGGAAAGATAGGAGCGGCTCGAGCGGGTCAGCTCGGGACGACCGACCAATCCGGTGAGGAGAAAATCGGCATTCTCCGCTCTCAAGGGAACCATCTTTGCGGCCGCCTTTCCGCCGTACAGCGCATGGACCACGTGGAGCAGCTTTCCGTCTCCGAGCGTTCGGATCAACTCCCGTCCGTCGTGGCGGAGGGTAAAGCGGATCTCCGGGTGGGCCAAAGCGAGCCTCCCCACGATGTCCGCCACATGGCTAACTTCAGTGTTGACGGTTTTCAGGTGTTTCAAACGGGCGGGCGTATTGAAAAACAGGTCGCGCACCACCACTTCCGTCCCGGGGGGATGAGCCGCCTCACCGACCGATCGCACCTCCCCTCCTTCCAGCTCGATCCGGGTCGCCGCGGCCGCTCCCCTTTCCGCCGTGGTCAGGGTCATCCGGGACACGGAGGCGATGCTGGGCAGGGCTTCTCCGCGGAATCCCAGCGTGTGGATGGCAAAGAGATCCCTCTCCCGGAGAATTTTGCTCGTCGCATGGCGGCTGAAAGCCAGTTGCGCATCTTCGCGGTCCATTCCGCAGCCGTTGTCCACCACGCGGATGGAGCGGATCCCTCCTTCTTCGATCTCCACCAGGATCCGGTCCGCCCCTGCGTCGATGGCGTTTTCAATCAGCTCCTTCACGACGGAAGCCGGCCGTTCCACCACTTCTCCCGCCGCGATCTGGTTGACCAGCCGGTCTTCCAAGATGCGGATTCTGCCCATCTCATCTCCCTCCGGACTTTTCGTCATCCCTCAGCCGCCGCTGAAGCTCGTACAGAAACTGGACCGTGTCGAGCGGAGGAGTCCGGAGCACGTCCCAGGACAGGAGATCCTCAATCACCTGTTTTTCCTTCGCGGACATTTCTCCTTTTTCCCTTTCGGGCTCCGCCATAAACTGAAACAGATTCAGCTGACCGGTCGCCGCCGTTTCCGACCGGCTTTCCAGCTCCTCCAGAATCACCCGGGCCCTGGAGATCACCGCTTCCGGAAGCCCCGCCCGCTCCGCCACGTGAATTCCGTAACTGCGGTCCGCCCTTCCCGGCTCGATCCGGTGAAGAAACACCACTTTCCCCTCTTTCTCAATGCAACGGGCGTGAACATTGACCAGACGGGAAAGGGACTCCTCCAGGCCGGTCAGCTCGTGATAATGGGTGGAAAATAGCGTTTTCGCCCTCACGTGATTGTGAACATACTCCACGATGGCTTGAGCCAAGGCCATTCCGTCGTAGGTGGACGTCCCCCTTCCCACCTCGTCCAGCAGAATGAGACTGCTGGGAGTGGCCTGCATCAGGGCTTGCCGCGTCTCCGCCATCTCCACCATGAAGGTGCTCCTGCCGCCCGTCAAATCGTCCGCCGCCCCGATCCGCGTGAAGATCCGGTCGACGACGGGAATCACCGCCCGTTTGGCCGGAACAAAACAGCCGATCTGAGCCATGATGACGATCAGGGCCGTCTGGCGCATGTACGTGCTCTTTCCCGCCATGTTGGGCCCGGTGATGAGCAGGATTTGACGGCGGTCTCCATCCATGCGCACATCGTTGGGAACGTATCTCCCCGACTCCATCACCGCCTCCACCACCGGGTGACGCCCTTCCTCGATCAGCAACTCCCCGCCCTCTTCCACGGACGGCCGCACGTATTCGCGTTCAAGGGACACCGCGGCGAAGGATTGGAGCACATCCAGGCGGGCCACTTCCTCCGCCAAAGCCTGCAACCTCGGAATCTGCTCCGCGATCGCCTCGCGCACCTCCGCAAACAGCCGGTATTCCAGGGCGATCGACCGCTCCTCCGCCTCCAGCACCTGCCGTTCGCGCTCCTTCAGTTCCGGAGTGATGAAGCGCTCCGCGTTGGCCAGCGTCTGCTTTCGCTGATACCTTCCCTCGGGAAGGTGGCGCAAATTGGCCTTCGTCACCTCGATATAATAGCCGAATACCTTGTTGTACCCCACCTTCAGGGATTTGATCCCGGTGATTTCCCGTTCCCGCTCCTCCAGACGGGCAATCCAATCCTTTCCTTCCCGCTGGATCCTCCTGAGCTCATCCAGCCCGGAATCGTACCCGTCCCGGATCACGCCGCCTTCCTTGACGGTGGCGGGGGGATCTTCCACGATGGCTTCCTCCACCAGGCGGGCCACATCGGCGCAAGGATCCATGCGCTCCGCCAGGGACACGAGCACGGGCTTCCCGCTTTGCACCAGTTTCTCCTTCAGGGAAGGAACCGCCTGCAGGGAACGGCACAGGGAACGGAGATCCCGCCCGTTGGCGGAACCGTAGGCGATGCGCGCGGAAATCCGCTCCAGGTCGTAAATCCCCTTTAACCGGGTGCGAACCTCCTCCAGAAGGATCGGATCCCCGGCAAAGGCCTCCACCGCATCCTGCCGCGCCAGTATTTCCTTCAAATCCAACAGGGGCTTGTCCAGCCACCTTTTCAGCATCCGGCTTCCCATCGCCGTGGCGGTCCGGTCCAGAAGCCACAGGAGGGAACCCTGCCTCTTTCCGCCGCGGATCGTCGTCGTCAGTTCCAGATTGCGGCGGGCCGAATCATCCAGCATCATGTACCTGCGGACATCGTAGCGGTGCAGCCGGTGGAGATGGCGCAGCGTCCGTTTCTGCGTCCGGCGCAGATACGAAAGGAGAACCCCCGCGGCCCAGGTCAGCTCCGGCGATGTGAGCAAGCTCCAGTCCTCCGGAAACTGCTCCCTCAGCTGCCGCTCCATCTCCGCGAGCGGCGGGAGTTCTTCCTCGTCGACCGGGGTGACCACGCTGCCCAGCCGGGTGGACGACTGTTTCACGAAGGCCTTGTCCCGGGCGAGCGCCCCGCTGATGAGCACCTCCCTGGGGTGATAGGTGGCCGCTTCGTCCAGGAGATCCTCCGCGCCCTCCAGCTGGGTGATGTGGCACTCCCCCGTGGACAAATCGCAGGCGGCAAGGGCGGAGCGATGCCCGTCCCCGGCCAGAACGACCAGAAAGTTGTTCTCCTTTTCCTCCAGCATCTGCTCCTCGATCACCGTCCCGGGGGTGATGACCCGGACCACTTCCCGCCGGACCACCCCCTTGGCCTGGGACGGATCCTCCACCTGCTCGCAGATGGCCACCTTGTATCCTTTATTGATCAATCGTTCGATGTACGTCTCCGCGGAATGATAGGGAACGCCGCACATCGGAACGCGCTCTTTCCCCCCATCCCGGGAAGTCAGAACGATTTCCAGCTCTTCCGCCGCCTTTTTGGCGTCCTCGAAAAACATTTCGTAGAAATCGCCAAGGCGAAAAAATAAAAAGGCATCCGGGTATTCCGCCTTGATCGACAGATACTGCTGAATCATCGGAGTGTAATTCGCCAAGAGAAAACCCTCCGATTTTTTGTAATCTGACGTCGTACGGTTTATTTTACCACGCGGATTCCGGGCGAACAAGCCGACTTTTCAAGGCGTCTCCCCCTTCCGGTTGAAGGGGGGCAATTTCCATCGCGAGCGAAAATCGACCGATTCATCCCAGGTTTTTCCCGTGAACATCCATTCGAAAAATCCGTCCAGATCGGACCGGTAATGGTCATACTCGGAAAGGGAGTTCAAATCCGCCCAGATCTCCGTCAGCTTTCCCCTGATCACCTCTTTGTTTCCTCGGTAATAGGCCTTCTGCACCGGATATTCCCGGAGAAAATCGTGACGGAGATAAGGATACTTGGCGGCGATCAGCTGGGCCAACGCCACCACCCCTTTGGTCAAGGTCGGAGAGATGAGCCAGCTGGGAAGCGTCCGGTATTCGAAACCGCCGTGAAACTGGGGGCGGAAATCCCCCAAAAAACCGTAATTGGGGCGCCTTTTCACCCCCCGCGGATCCTCCGCCAGCATCAGCGGAAGCGCCAAGTAATTGTCCAAGGCCCTCAGCAACTTGAAATTGAGCCAAACCCCGCTGAAATGGATGTGTCCCCCGAGGGGATATCCCGGATAAGGCATTCCTCCCGCCAGCCAACGGATCGAAGCATCATTCACTTTTTTGGCTGCATAAAGCATCCCCTGCAGCATCCGAACCACGAGCGTGCGCGGATGGGTGGACGGCTTGGGGCGCAGTTCCACGAGCGGTTTGTCCGACCGGTTGTTGCCGTGCCAGACGGCATCGCACCCCACCCGCCCATGGCGGGGAAAATATTTGGAGGCCAACACCAGTTCTCCCTCTTGCGACTGCATGATAAATTCCGGATCGGCGCCGATCGTCACCTCCTTCACGGGCTTCACCGCGCTGGAGAGCATTTTTCCGTACGTGTAGATGGAATGGACAAACCCGTTTTCCATCTCCCGATTCAGCTTGGGCTCCACGATGACATCCAGCACCACCAACTGATTCCCGGGTTGCACGCCGATCTTGACCACCCCGTAATCCAGCCCCAAGGCATACAGGGCCCGAACCGCCAGCCGGCCGGCGCGCTGAACCTCTTTGCTCCTCTCCGTCGCGTTCACCCTTTGAAAGGGCAGTCGGCTGCGATTGCTCCGGTTTGCCAGCCAGACATAACTGCTTTTTGAACGGTACATGGCGAGCACATCGGTCTGAAACACGGGAATCACATATTGGCGGACCAGAACCGCTTTGTCGGCCGCCACGGGAACGCCGTGCAGCTTCAGACAATTGAATTGCAGCTTCTTGTCACGGGCCCTGTCCACGCAAGAGGGATGATTCAGCACCTTCATCGAATCGGAATACCAGGGAATCGACACTTCCAGGCTGATCGAAGGGGAGAGGGTTTTTGAATCGGTAACCACTTCCTCGCGGATTGCTTGTTCATCGTTCATCTTTTTTTCCGGAAGGTCGAGGGTAATCATTGCGCTGTCCCCTTTCGCATTCCGTATCATCCTCTGGATATGATATGTGGAGGAAGCGGGGAAGGTTAGTTAAAAGGAAAAAGGAGGCAATTGCCTCCTTTTTCCTCCGGAAATCCAATGGGTGGTGCTCAGTCGTCCAAATCATCCACCATCAGATCGGGATCGAGATCGTCGAAATCATAGCTCTCCCCATCCGACTCGCTCACAACCACGTCCTTTTCGTCCCATTCGTCATAACTGGCCGGATAGCAGGCCACGCACACCTTGGTTTCGCCAATCATCTCCACGAGAAATTCCTTTTCCACGCTCACTTGCACAACTCCGCCGGCGATTTTTGCCTCGACGCAGTTGGGCGGCTGTGTGGCCACGGCGGTCACTTCCGTCGTCCCTTCCCGAACATTCCGGTCGTAGTAACTGAGCGGCACGCGTTCCACGTAGCGGATCGTTTCCTTGGCCACGTCCGTTTTGGTGTTCCCGTCG
Organism: Planifilum fulgidum; assembly: GCF_900113175.1. Taxonomy (NCBI): domain Bacteria; kingdom Bacillati; phylum Bacillota; class Bacilli; order Caryophanales; family Thermoactinomycetaceae; genus Planifilum; species Planifilum fulgidum. Next base: position 67,630 of record NZ_FOOK01000017.1, read on the forward strand.
TAGGAATACCAGATGTTCACGTCGTAGCTGCCGATGACTTCGACCGTTTCGCCCACCTGGTTGGCTTTATAGTCATGATTGATGATCCAGGCGCCGAGGATGCCGGAAATGTTCTCGGGAGGTGCGATCGAATGCGTCGACTGGGAAAATTTCCGACCCCTGCCACAGATCGCTTTGGTGATGATTTGGCGGTATTGCGGCCCTTTATCTGTATTCGACACGGTGCTCCCTCCTCCAAACGATCGTTCAGTACCATTTGTATGCAGGGCGGATGACTAGGGTGCAAAAAACCCCGCAGAAATCTGAAGTGCACCCCTTAAAGTAGACACAGGAAAACACCCCTGTGAAAATTACTTTAAGGGGTGATTTTCGTGGCAAGAAAAGGACAGAAATTCA
>NZ_FOOK01000018.1 GCF_900113175.1 Planifilum fulgidum
CTAGCTCAGTTTGGCCTCAGATCCAGCATGTCAAGAAGAGGCAATTGCTTGGACAATGCCCCAATCGAGAGCTTCTTCTCCCACTTAAAGACAGAAGCTCTCCAACACCATCATATCCAAGATACTGAGCAGGCTCAAATCCTAATTCAAAGGTATATTCGTTTTTACAACGAGGAGCGGCTTCAACTGAAATTAAACAAGCTGACGCCTGTAGAATACAGGCGTCAGCACGCCGCATAAGCCGGGTGTTTTTACGTGTCTACATTTTTGGGGCTTGACCATCCCCGGCGGGGCTTTCTTTTCTTTTTCTCTTTCCGCGCCTTCAGGGCGAAGCCGTGGACCCGAACCGCGGGCTGTTGAAGCGCGAAGGTCAACTCCGGGCAAAGGGCAGTCGATGAGAAAAAGCGTAAGTGCCTGCCGGCGTTTCCGCCGTGCTGTGCGGCCGTAAATTCGTCCCTATCCCAAACCATGCGAGCCAGGGCTTTCGAAATTCCCTCATTCACCGGTTTTCGCCCCAAAATGGATTCAGATGTATTCATCCGAAATGTTATATAATTATGTCATTAGGGGCGTCTGAGCCTTCTGTGCCGGTGGCGGGGGGAGGTTGTCGGAAGGGGTCGCAAGGCTGAAATGGCATCTGATCGGGGGGATCTCATGAAACGGGTGCTGGATAGGCTTTGGAACAACCCTTACCTTCTCCTCACTTCGGCGGCGCTCTTTTGGGGGAGCAATTTCGTGCTCGGCCGGGTGATGGTGGAGACGATCCCGCCCCTGCACTTGTCCCTCTTTCGGTGGACCATCGGATTGCTCGCTCTCTGGCCCTTTGCCCGCCGTCAGCTAAAGGGGGCGAAAGCCCTGTGGCGGGAGTATCGGGTGCCCCTTTTCTGGATGGCGATGACCGGTGTGGTGGGCTTCAACGCCCTCACCTATCTGGCGGTCCAATTCACTTCGTCCATCAGCGCTTCTCTGTTCAATTCCGTCGCCCCCGTATTCATCATGCTTCTTTCCCATTTTTTCCTTAAAGAGAAAATCCGGCCCGTCCAGATCGCAGGGGTTTTCATCTCGCTGATCGGCGTCGTCTGGATCGTTTCCCGGGGAGACTGGAAAGTGCTGGTTTCCCTGGAGTTCAACGCGGGCGATCTGATCATGATCGTGGCCGTGCTCTCCTGGGCGGTCTATTCCATCCTGTCCAAGCGCTTCGGAACGGTGGCGGGAGAGAAGGGCACCTTCTGGATCCTGATGGCCATCGGTCTTCCCTTTTCGCTTTTGCTCGGCGCGGTGGAGGAAATCTTCCGCCCCCTTCCCTGGTCGGAAGTGTCCCCGATCGAGTGGCTCTGCGTCCTCTATCTCGGCATCTTTCCCGCCGTTGTCGCCTTCCTTTGCTGGTCCCGGGGCATCCAGCTCGTCGGTCCGGCCAAATCGGGGGTGTTTCTCCATCTCATCATGCCCTTTGCGGTGATGATCGCGCTCTTTTTCGGGGAAACGCCCACGCTGGCCCAGGGGGTGGGCGCGGCCTTTGTGCTCCTCGGCGTCCTGATGGCCTCCAATCCGCCCCGGAAGGGCGGGGGGCGCGGTCAGGATTCAGCCCCTTGAGCGAATCGTCCGATGTCTTGTCGGCACCGGGCGGAAGCGTTTTTCCCTGCAGGCATCAGGGGCGCCTTGCGGACACGGTGAACCGCGGCCGTCCGGCTCCTCCGCCTTGGACCGCGGCTCCCGACGGCTCCGGTCTGCCGAATTCCGCGATTTAAGGTGGTGACAATTTGATGAAACCGATCGGGGAAATCAAGGAGATCATCCGCTACCCGGTTAAATCGTTTCAAGGGGAGCGCGTACAAAAAACCCGGGTGATGAAAGGGGGGCTCTACGGGGACCGGAGCCACGCCTTTCTGGATGAATCGAGGCCGGGCAACTTTCTCACCATTGCCCAATGCCCCGAAATGGCCCGGTATCGGGCGCGGTTTCGGGGGGAGGAGTTGCCGGACCGCTATCCGCCTGTGGAAGTGACGACCCCCGAAGGCCGGGTTTACCGCTTTGGCGACGCCGAACTTCAGCGTCGCATCGAAGCGTTGGCCAAACGGAAGGTTTCGCCGGTGATGCACGATCCCAGCGGCGGGCCGAACCGGGCGATCGAAGAAGCGCCGGTCCTGATCGTCACCGATGCCTCCCTCCGGGAACTCGGGAAGTGGCGGAGGCGGGAGGTCGCTTTGGAGCGGTTCCGCCCCAATCTGCTGATTTCCCTGCATGACCCGGTTCCCTTTGCCGAGGATGACTGGGTCGGTCGAACGCTGAGGGCGGGCGGGGTGGAGTTGGCGGTCAACGGGCTCTGTGAGCGCTGCATGATCGTCACCGTCGACCCGAAGGATGCAAGCCGTGATTTGCCGTTGCTCAGGACGCTGGCAAAGGAAAGGGATAGCTGTTTCGGCGTTTATGCCGCGGTGATCCGGCCCGGCGTGTTGCAAGTGGGGGATCGGGTGTTTCTGACCGGGTCCTGATCGAAGGCGGCGCCGTTCCTTTCCCGTCTCCCTTCTGTTATAATAAATGCTACTCCGGGTGGTCATGCCATACGGACGCCCGCGAACGGAAAAAGGAGTGAGTGGCGTTGTCCACTTTGCGCGAAGAATCTCTCAGACTGCACCGTGAGAACCGGGGGAAACTGACGGTCCAATCCAAAGTTCCCTTGAATTCCGCCCGCGATCTCAGTTTGGCCTATTCGCCGGGCGTCGCGGAACCGTGCAAGGAGATTCATACCGATCAGGAGTCCGTGTACGATTTCACCATGAAGGGAAATTTGGTGGCGGTCGTGTCCGACGGAACGGCCGTGCTGGGACTGGGGAACATCGGACCTCATGCCGCCATGCCGGTGATGGAGGGGAAAGCGGTTCTGTTCAAGGCCTTTGCCGGAGTGGATGCGTTTCCCCTCTGCATCGACACGACGGAAATCGATAAGATCGTGGAGACGGTGAAGCTGCTTTCACCCACCTTCGGGGGGATCAACCTGGAAGACATCGCCGCTCCGAAATGTTTCATCATCGAAGAGCGGTTGAAGAAGGAAGTGGACATCCCCGTCTTTCACGATGACCAGCATGGAACCGCCATCGTCACCTTGGCCGGTTTGATCAACGCCCTGAAGGTCGTGGGCAAGAAGATGGAAGAAATTCGCGTGGTGGCCAACGGGGCGGGAGCCGCAGGAATCGCCATCATCAAATTGTTGCTTTCCGTGGGCGTGCAGGATGTGATCATGTGCGACAGCAGGGGAACCATTTATGAAGGGCGCCCCTACGGAATGAATCCGATCAAGGAATCGATCGCCCGCCTGACCAACCGGGACCGCGTCCGGGGGTCCCTGGCGGACGCCATTCGCGGAGCGGATGTGTTCATCGGCGTGTCCGTCGAAGGGGCGGTCACGAAAGAAATGGTGGCCTCCATGAACCGGGATCCGATCATCTTCGCCATGGCGAATCCGGTTCCGGAAATCATGCCGGAAGATGCCTACGCCGTCGGGGCCAAAGTGGTCGGGACGGGACGTTCCGATTTTCCCAACCAGGTGAACAACGTGCTGGCTTTTCCGGGGATTTTCCGCGGTGCCCTCGACGTGCGCGCCCGGGGAATCAACGAGGAGATGAAGATCGCCGCGGCGCGGGCCATCGCCGAGCTCATCGACGAGGATGAATTGAGGCCGGATTACGTGATTCCCGCTCCTTTCGATCCGCGGGTTGCGCCCAACGTGGCCGCCGCGGTTGCCAAGGCGGCGATGGAGACGGGAATGGCCCGCATTCAGGTGGATCCCCAGGAGATCTACGAGCGGACGATGCGGATGAACGGACGAATTCCGGCGGAGGAAGCGGAGCGCCTTCTGAACCGGCGCAATTCCCTCTGAAGCCGCCGGAAAAGTTAAAGGAAAGGTTTAAGAATCGGAGCCTGCAATCTTCTCATATCGTTGCAGTCGATTTCGCAAATATGCTATCATGTGTCCGATGGTTGCACGTTGGACGAGGCTGCTTGAGTCTGAGGAGGAACCACGATGTGGACCGTGATCTACATTGCGCCCGATTCGAAAACCGCGGAGCGGATCAAGGAGCGCCTGACCAATGAAGGTTTTTTGGTTCAGATCCGCCCGATGAACCTTTCCAAGGGTCAGTATGAAATCCTCGTTCCGAAGGCCGAGCTGAAGGAAGTGCAGGAAGTTCTTCCTTCCATCCTCTGATGATCGGATCCTTCAGTTTTTACAAGCGGATGAGGTGTTATCGTTGTTAAAGGATTTTTTCAGGAAACAACGCCGATATGCAACCATCCCCTCGCAGGATGTCAAGCGGGAAATTCCGGAAGGCATCATGCAGAAATGCCCCCGTTGCGGAACCATCAGCTACGCCAAAGAGCTGGAAAAAAACCTGAAGGTCTGTAAGTCCTGCAGTTATCATTTTTCATTGAGTGCCCCGGAGCGGATCGCCGTCACGGTGGATGAGGGGCGTTTTTTTGAGTACGATGCCGATTTGAAATCCCTCGACCCGCTGGAGTTTCCGGACTACAAAAACAAGCTCAGGAAGGACATGGAAAAGACGGGCTTGAACGAGGCGGTGGTGACGGGCGAGGGAACCATCGGCGGCTATCCGGTTGTCATCGGCGTGATGGATTCCCGTTTCCGCATGGGGAGCATGGGTTCGGTTGTTGGCGAAAAAATCGCCAGAGCGGTGGAACAAGCCGCGACGAAGCGGTATCCTCTCATTCTCTTCTCCGCCTCCGGCGGGGCCCGGATGCAGGAGGGGGTTCTTTCCCTGATGCAGATGGCCAAGACGAGCGCGGCGCTCGAGCGTCTGCATCGGGAGCGGGTGCTGTTCGTCTCGGTGTTGACCAATCCCACCACCGGCGGGGTGTCGGCCAGCTTTTCCTCCCTGGGGGACATCAACATCGCCGAACCCGGCGCGCTGATCGGCTTTGCCGGGCGGCGGGTGATCGAGCAAACCGTGCGCCAAAAACTTCCGGACGACTTTCAGACGGCGGAGTTTCTGCTGAAGCACGGGCAGCTGGATATGGTCGTCCCGCGGACCGAACTGCGCCAGACCCTGATCAAGATCCTGGAGTTGCACGCGAATGGGGGAAATGCCGATGGCAAACGGCCATCTACCCTTTGAAAAACCGATCATCGAGCTAAGGCAAAAGATCGCCGAACTGAAAAAATTCACCAAGGAGAAAGAGATCGATCTGTCCGATGAGATCGCCACGCTGGAGGCCAAGGCGGAGCGCCTGGAGAAGGAAATCTACGGAAATCTGACCCCCTGGCAACGGGTCCAGATCGCCCGCCATCCTTCCCGGCCGACCACGTTGGATTATATACAGCGCATCTTCACCGATTTCATCGAGCTGCACGGGGACCGGCTGTACGGCGACGATCCCGCCATTGTCGGCGGGATCGCCAAACTGGACGGAATGCCGGTGACCGTGATCGGGCACGAGCGGGGAAAGGACACCAAGGACAAAATCGCCCGCAACTTCGGGATGCCCCATCCGGAGGGTTACCGGAAGGCGCTGCGCCTGATGCAGCAGGCGGACAAATTCGGCCGCCCCATCATCACGTTCATCGACACCCAGGGTGCCCATCCGGGGATCGAGGCGGAACAGCGGGGCCAGAGCGAAGCGATCGCCCGCAACCTGCGTGAGATGGCCGGTTTTTCGGTTCCCATCGTCTGCGTGGTGACCGGCGAGGGGGGAAGCGGCGGAGCCTTGGCCATCAGCGTCGGCAATCGCCTGCTCATGCTGGAGCACGCCTACTATTCGGTGATCACGCCGGAGGGCGCCGCCGCCATCTTGTGGCGGGACGCGGCCGAAGCCCAGCAGGCCGCGGAGGCGCTGCGCATCACCGCCCAGGATCTGCTGAAATTGGGCGTGGTGGACCGCGTCATTCCCGAGCCGAAGGGGGGAGCCCACCGGGATCCCGATGCCCAGGCGGCTTGGATCAAAGAGGCCCTTCTCGAAACCTTGAAGCCCCTGTTGGAAATGGACGGAAAGGCGCTGGTCGCGGACCGGCATCGGAAGTATGCCCAAATCGGCGTGTTTGCCGGCGGAGATTGAGGAGTTCACCTTGCCTTTACTCGCTGACAATTCCCAACGTCAGCGGTTCTCTTTTTGTCCCGCAGGGACAAAATTTGTCCATGCGGGAGGAAGGAAAAATGTGAAAATGGGGTGGGAAAGGTGAAACGAATTGCAGTGTTGACCAGCGGGGGAGACGCACCGGGAATGAATGCGGCCATCCGCGCCGTCGTCCGGAAAGGGGTTTACCACGGCCTGGAGGTCATGGGGGTTTACCGGGGTTACCACGGCTTGATCCGCGGCGATTTGAAGCCCCTGTCCCTGGGTTCGGTCGGGGACATCATCCACCGGGGCGGGACGATGCTGTACACCGCCCGATCCGAGGAATTCAAGACGGAGGAAGGGCAGGAGAAGGCGGTCAAGACGCTGCGGGAGCACGGGGTGGAAGGACTGGTCGTCATCGGCGGGGACGGCAGTTTCCGCGGGGCGATGAAGCTCACCGAAAGGGGAATTCCCACCGTCGGCGTCCCCGGGACCATCGACAACGACATTCCGGGAACGGATTTCACCATCGGCTTCGACACGGCCATCAACACGGTGATCCAAGCCATCGACAAAATCCGGGACACGGCCACGTCCCACGAGCGGACCTATGTCGTGGAAGTGATGGGACGGGATGCCGGGGACATCGCCCTGTGGGCGGGTTTGGCCGATGGAGCGGAGTCCATCCTGATTCCGGAAGCCCCCTACGATCTGGATGAGGTGGTGGAACGGCTCAAGCGCGGGAACAAGCGGGGCAAGAAGCACAGCATCATCCTGGTGGCCGAAGGCGTGGCGAGCGGCGTGGAGGTGGGCGAGGAGATCCGGCGCCGCACGGGATGGGAGACCCGGGTGACGGTGCTGGGACATATCCAGCGGGGGGGTTCCCCCACGGCCTTTGACCGGGTTCTCGCCAGCCGCATGGGGGCCGCCGCCGTCGATCTGATCCTGGAGGGCAAATCCAATCAAATGGTGGCGATCCGGAACAACCAGATCTGCGGCATTCCCTTCGAGGAAGCTTTCAAGCAAAAACACCGTCTCGACTTGTCGATGTATCAGTTGGCCGGAATACTGGCAATTTAGGGGGGCAGGACATGCGCAAGACAAAAATCGTCTGCACGATCGGGCCGGCCAGTGAAGAGCTGTCCGTGTTGAAGCGGTTGATGGAGGCGGGAATGAATGTGGCGCGCCTCAATTTTTCCCACGGCTCCCACGAAGAACACGCCCTAAGGATTGAGCGGATCCGCCGGGCGGCGGCGGAGACGGGCAAAACGGTGGCCATTTTGCTGGATACCAAGGGACCGGAAATCCGCACCGGCGACCTGCGGGACGGGGAGGTGGAGCTGAAGGAGGGAGAAACCTTCATCCTCACCACGGAGCCGGTGGAGGGGGATGCGTCCCGGGTTTCGGTCTCCTACGCGGGATTGCCGCAAGATGTTCGCCCCGGTTCCACCATCCTGATCGACGACGGACTGATCAAACTTACGGTCGTGGAAGTTCGGGGGAATGAGATTGTCTGCCGGGTGGTCAACTCCGGCGTGTTGAAAAACCGAAAAGGGGTCAACGTTCCGGGGGTTCGGATCCAGCTGCCCGGAATCACCGAGAAGGACGCGGAGGACATCCTCTTCGGCCTGGAGCAGGGAATCGATTTCATCGCCGCCTCCTTCGTGCGAAAGAAGGAGGATGTGCTGGAGATCCGCAAGCTGCTGGAGGACCGGGGAGCGGACATCCCGATCATCGCCAAGATCGAGAACCAGGAAGGTCTGGACAATCTGGATTCCATCCTGGAGGTGGCCGACGGGCTGATGGTCGCCCGCGGGGATTTGGGGGTTGAAATTCCCGCGGAAGAAGTTCCCCTCGTTCAGAAGCAGATGATCCGCAAGTGCAATCTCCTCGGCAAACCGGTGATCACCGCGACGCAAATGCTGGATTCCATGCAGCGGAATCCCCGTCCGACCCGGGCGGAGGCCAGCGACGTGGCCAACGCGATTCTGGACGGCACCGATGCGATCATGCTGTCGGGGGAGACGGCGGCCGGCAAATATCCGGTGGAGGCGGTGGAGACGATGGCCCGCATCGCCTCCCGGGCGGAGTCGGCCCTTCGGTACCGGGATCTGTTCCGGCAGCGGAGCCAGGAACTGGAGGTGAGCATCACCGATTCCATCAGCCAGGCGGTGGTGCACACGGCGGAGGCCCTGAATTGCGCCGCGATCATCACCTCCACCGAGTCGGGTCACACGGCCCGGATGGTGTCCAAGTATCGCCCCCGGGCCCCCATCGTGGCGGTGACTCCCCACGAAAAGGTGATGCGGAGGCTGACCCTGGTCTGGGGCGTGCATCCGGTAAAGGGAAAGGTGGTAAACAGCACCGACGAAATGTTGCAGTCGGCCATCGATTCGGCCCTTGCCTCCAAAACCGTCCGCCACGGGGATTTGGTGGTGATCACCGCGGGAGTGCCCGTCGGTCAGCCCGGAACCACCAACTTGATCAAGGTCCATGTGATCAGCGACGTCCTGGCGAAGGGACAGGGCGTGGGCCGGCAGGTGGTGACGGGAAGAGTCGTGGTCGGGGTGGATCCCGAGGAAATCCGCAGGAAGATGCGGGATGGGGACATCCTGGTCACGCGGGCCACCGATCGGGACATGATCGACCTGTTCGAGCGGGCCAAAGCGGTGGTGACGGAGGAAGGCGGCCTCACTTCCCACACCGCCGTGGTCGGAATCAGCCTGGGGGTTCCCGTCATCGTCGGAGTGGAGGGGGCCCTTCAAATCCTGAAGGACGGGATGGAGATCACCGTCGATTCGGAACGGGGATATATCTATCCCGGGCGGGCCAATGTGCTGTAGGAAAAAAGGGAGAGCAATCCGAAAAAAATCGGCGGTAGACCCGCCGATTTTTTGTGCTTCAAATTTGCCCCCCGAAAAATGAAAACAGCGCCGGATCCGGCGCCATGACGGAAATGACGAAAGGGGGCGACACCGCTTATGCTCAAACCGCCTTTCCGCGGCGGTCAGATGGTTCGCAAACGGGGATAAATCCACCAGCGCAACCTTCTGCGTCTTTTCCTTCTTCGCCGCAGTTTCATCTGGAACCAACTCCTTTCCCAAAACGTGGTAAAGGGTTGAACCGTTCCGTTTCAGGGAATGCCAGATGAGTGACTTTCGCGGTTGTCGACGCAAGTTTTTCGTTTCATCCCGGTCCGCCCCGGAGAAGACCGCCTTTCCGACGGCCCGTCCCACGATGTCTCTTGCGAGGGTCGACAACCTTCCCGACCTGTGCGCTTTGTTCTTTATTTTACCGCGAAAGCGGAGGTTTTGCTATTCCCATTATGTGTGATGCGCTCTTGTAATATGTATATATTCGCAAAAAAAGGCGGATTCCATAGGGCTGCGGAAATTTGTTTGGTATAATGAGTTTGATTCCACATACCAACCCGGAGTTGAAGTCCCATGGGAGAACGAATTTTTGAAACATCGGTACGCGTGCGCTACAAAGAGACGGATCAGATGGGTGTGGTGCATCACACCAACTACATCGTGTGGTTCGAGGTGGGCAGGACCGACCTTCTCCGGCAGCTGGGCCTGTCTTACCGGGATCTGGAAGGCCGCGGCATTCTTCTGCCGGTGGTGGATCTTTCCTGCCGCTACGTGGAAGCCGCCCGCTATGACGATGAGATTCGGATTCTGACGCGGATCGCGGATCTCACCCCGGGAAAGATCATCTTTTCCTACGAAATTCGGCGGAAACCGGATGATGCCAAGCTGGCGAGGGGATCCACCACCCACCTTTGGGTCAGCCGCGAGATGAAACGGATGAATATCCAGAGGTCCCATCCGGAGCTGTACGAGATGTTGGCGGCGGTCCGGGAAGGGGAGGAGGTGGGGACATGTTCCGGGTCTTCATCATCCTCCTGATTCTCGTCCCCCTTCTTGAGATTTGGGGACTGGCTCAGATGGGACAGTGGATCGGCGCCCTTCCCACGGTTTTGGCCGTCATCGTGACCAGCGTCATCGGCGTCGTCCTGGCCCGCCGGCAGGGGCTGGAGGTTTACCGTTTGACGGTGCTCCAGCTGAATCGCGGCGAGCTGCCCAGCGACACGCTGTTGGACGGCCTTCTCATCCTGGCGGGAGGACTGCTGCTGATGGCTCCGGGCTTCTTTACGGATACCGTCGGTTTTCTCCTGATGATTCCTTACATACGGGGAATTGTGAGATTGTTTGTGAAACGCTGGTTTGAGAAAAAGACCCGCGAAGGGCGAGTGATCCGGATCACCCGCCGCTGGTGAAAAAGGGGAGCCGGACCGTTTTCATCGGAGGGAAAGCGGCCGGCGAAAGCGCCGATAAAAGGAGCCGTCCCCGGATGTCTCCGGGAGGACGGCTCCTTTTCTTAGGAACGGTTGAAGGAATCTCCCTTGATAAATCGCCACAGGTCGCGGAACACATTGGCTCTGTAAAGGGCGATCGCGATCACCACGCTGACCGGACCGATGATCAATCCGATGAACCCGAACAGGTTGAGACCCACAAACAGGGCGATCAGGGTGGTCAAGGGGTCCAGCCCCACATTGCTGGAGACCAATTTGGTCTCCAATATCTGGCGCACTACAAGCAGCACGCCGTAAAGGACCAAAAGGCCCACGGCCAGCTTCGTGTCCCCGCCGAAGAAAAACGAGTAGGCGGACCAGGGCACCAGCACCGCTCCCACGCCGAGGTAGGGGAGCAGGTCCACCACCCCGATGATGATCGCCACGGTCAGGGCGTATTTGACGCCGAGGATCCACAGACCGATCATCACCAGGATGGCCGTGATGCTGATCAGCGTCAACTGGGCTCGCACAAATCCGAACAGGGAGGTTCGAATGTCCTTCAGCACGATCCCTCCCGTCCTGCGCACGCGCTCCGGGAGGGACCGGTTGAGGGCGTCCCGCATCCGCGGCCAATCGAGGCCGATGAACAGGGCGGCGAGGAAAATGATGACAATGACGGCCACGATATAGGGAAGGTCCGTGAGGAAGGAACCGATGCCGGCGATAATCCCGGTGATCAGCTCGGTGCCCTTCTGGGTGATGACTCCCAGATTTTCCCGTATGCTGCTGACGATTTCCTTTTGATGCTCCGGATTGTTCTGAAGATACGTCTGCACGTTCTGGATCAGATGCGATATTCCGGTGTCTTCATCGAGGAACAGGTCGAGGAGATATTGGTTGAACCGTTCGAGACTTGTCGGCAGCAATTCGGCCAGCCGGGTCAGTTCGATGACGACTTGCGTGACCAACAAAACCAGCAGTGAAGAGACCACTGCCAGCACAATGATCAGCATGAGGGAAACGCCCGCCCAGCGCGGAAGGCGAAGTTTATTTTCCATGAAACGGACGGCGGGTTCGATGGCCATGGCGATCAGCCAACCGATCAGAAAGGGATAGAGGAGCGGAAGGGCAAAGGACAGAATGTAATAGGCAGCAACCCCGATCAACACCAGCAGTCCGAGACGAATAAGGATTCCGATCAATTGAGATGAACCTATATTCATTGTTTCGCCTCCGCCGTTTATTTGGCGCTGACATTATACCATTTTTAACGGTTTTAAAAAAGGGAATGGGCATGATAGAACGTTAATTCAATCACAATCCGAAACCGGCACCCATGGTGATATCCGTCGGTTTTTGTGGTACACTATTGTCGGAATAAGAAGGGCACATCCGGTCCAAGGAAAAATCGGGGGGCGAACCCCGGGTCTTATCGGCTCTTTTTCGACCAAGATTGCGAATCTTGCGCAACACCGAACAAAGTGGTTCACCACCCTGGGGGGAAGTGAAACTCTTTCCTGTATTTTCAGTCGAATGCCGAAAGACTTCCCGGCCGGTTGTGCCCTGGGTCGCAGATCAGAATGCAAAGGAGAGATCATATGACGGTTGCCAAGGGATTGGAGGGTGTAGTTGCGGTAACTTCCGAAGTCAGCTCGATCATCGACGGCGTGCTGACCTACCGGGGGATCAACATCGACGAACTGGCCGAAAAGGCCGGGTTTGAAGAAGTGATCCTCCTGCTCTGGAACGGCCGGCTGCCGAAGAGGGAAGAGCTGGAACAGCTGCAAAAGGACCTCGACGAAAATGCCTCCATTCCGGAACAGGTTTTGAATGCGCTGAAAGAGTATCCGAAGGATGTGCACCCGATGGCCGTGCTGCGGACGGCGGTGTCCCAGCTGGCGGTGTACGATCCCGAAGCGGACGACAACAGCGCGGAGGCCAACCGCCGCAAGGCGATCCGGCTGACCGCCAAGATACCCACGATCATCACTTCCTTCTATCGCTTGCGGTCCGGACTGGAACCGGTCGCTCCCCGTCCGGGACAGGGATTCGCCCGTAATTTCCTGTATATGCTCAACGGCAAGGATCCGGAAGAGGTGGCCGTGAAAGCCTTTGACAAGGCGCTCATCCTGCACGCGGACCACGAGCTGAACGCTTCCACCTTCGCCGCCCGGGTGACGACCGCCACCCTGTCCGACATGTATTCCGCCATCACTTCGGCGATCGGCACCTTGAAGGGTCCCCTGCACGGCGGTGCCAACGAGCGCGTGATGGCCATGCTGAAGGAAATCGGCACGATGGACCGGGTGGAATCCTACATCCAGGAAAAGCTGGACCGGAAGGAAAAGATCATGGGCTTCGGACACCGGGTTTACAAGGACGGAGATCCCCGGGCGAAGCATCTGCGGGAGATGTCCCGCCAGCTGGCCGAGCTCACCGGAGACACCAAATGGTATGAGATGTCCCGGAAAATTGAGGCGCTGGTGGAAGAGAAGAAGGGGCTCAAGCCCAATGTGGACTTTTATTCCGCCTCGGTCTATAATTATCTCGGAATTCCCAGCGATTTGTTCACTCCCATCTTTGCCATGAGCCGGGTGACGGGTTGGACGGCCCACGTGATGGAGCAGTATGCCAACAACCGCCTGATCCGTCCGCGCGCGGAATATGTGGGGCCGAAGAATCAGCCCTATGTACCGATCGACCAGCGGTAACAGCTGCAGACAGGGGAGGGAGATCCTGTCCCCTGTTTTGTTGTGAATAAATATACAGTAAGGGGTGTCAGGATGGCAGCGTTCAAATGGGGAGAACCGCAAGCCGGGGAAAAGATTGTCATTGAAGGCGGAAAGCTCAACGTTCCCGATCAGCCGATCATTCCCTTCATCGAGGGGGACGGCACGGGCCCTGATATCTGGGCGGCGGCGAAGCGGGTGCTGGATGCCGCCGTGGAAAAGGCCTACGGTGGGAAGAAAAAGATCGCCTGGTTTGAAGTGTTTGCCGGGGAGAAGGCTTACAACCGCTTCGGCGAATGGTTGCCCGAAGATACCCTGAAAGCGATCCGCGAATACAAGGTGGCCATCAAGGGCCCCCTCACCACGCCGGTGGGCGGAGGGATCCGCTCGCTCAACGTGGCCCTGCGGCAGGAACTGGATCTGTACGTCTGCCTGCGGCCCGTCCGGTATTTTGACGGCGTTCCTTCGCCGGTGAAACATCCCGAGCTGGTGGACATGGTGATTTTCCGGGAAAACTCGGAGGACATCTACGCCGGGATCGAGTGGGAAGCGGAGTCGGAGGAAGTGAAGAAGGTGATCCGCTTCCTGCAGGAGGAAATGGGCGTCAAGAAGATCCGCTTCCCGGAAACCTCCGGCATCGGCATCAAGCCCGTTTCCCGGGAGGGGACGGAGCGGCTGGTGCGGGCGGCCATTCAGTATGCCCTGGATCACGGCCGGAAGAGCGTCACCCTGGTCCACAAGGGGAACATCATGAAGTTTACCGAAGGCGCCTTCAAGAAATGGGGCTATGAGTTGGCCGAGCGGGAGTTCGGCGACAAGGTGTTCACCTGGGCCCAGTACGACCGGATCGCCGAAGAGCAGGGCAAGGAAGCGGCCAACCGCGCCCAGGCCGAGGCGGAAGAGGCCGGCAAGATCATCATCAAGGATGTGATCGCCGACGCCTTCCTGCAGCAGATCCTCACCCGCCCCGCCGAGTACGACGTGATCGCCACCCTCAACCTGAACGGGGACTACATTTCCGACGCCCTGGCGGCCCAGGTGGGCGGCATCGGAATCGCTCCCGGAGCCAACATCAACTACGACACCGGGCACGCCGTTTTTGAAGCGACCCACGGCACCGCCCCCAAATATGCCGGTTTGGACAAGGTGAACCCGGGTTCGGTCATTCTGTCCGGCGTGCTGATGTTGGAATATCTGGGCTGGCAGGAGGCGGCGGACTTGATCTACGCCTCGATGAACAAGACAATCAGCCAGAAGACCGTCACCTACGACTTCGCCCGGTTGATGGAAGGGGCCACCGAGGTGAAGTGCTCCGAGTTCGGGGACAAGTTGATCGAAAATCTGTGATCGGAAGATGAGACCCGCCCCCTCCCTTTCCCGAAGCTTCCGGCGGGAGGGGAGGGGGGAAGTGACACGCGCGAGACAGGAGATCCATCCCGATTCGTCACACGGGACCCCAAAAAGGAGGAAGGTTGAAGTGACCATCCGGAGAAGAAAAATTTCCGTCATCGGTGCCGGTTTCACCGGAGCGACGACCGCCTTGATGCTGGCGCAGAAGGAACTGGGGGATGTGGTCCTGGTGGACATTCCCCAGGTGGAGGGGCCGACCAAGGGGAAGGCGTTGGACATGCTGGAATCCACGCCGGTGCAGGGGGTGGATTCCAACATCGTCGGCACCACGGATTATGCGGAGACCGCCGGCTCCGATCTGGTGATCATCACCGCCGGCGTCGCCCGGAAGCCGGGGATGAGCCGCGATGATTTGGTCAGCACCAACGCCAAAATCATGAAGTCGGTAACCAAATCCGTCGTGGAACATTCCCCCAACACCATCATCATCGTCCTGACCAACCCGGTGGATGCCATGACCTATGAGGTGTTCCGCACCTCCGGTTTCCCCAAAAACCGGGTCATGGGGCAGTCCGGAGTTCTTGACACGGCCCGTTTCCGCACCTTTATCGCCCAGGAGTTGAACGTGTCGGTGGAAGATGTGACCGGCTTCGTGCTGGGCGGACACGGCGACGACATGGTGCCTCTGGTCCGGTATTCCTACGTCGGCGGCATTCCCCTGGAAAAATGGCTGCCGAAGGACCGGATCGACGCCATCGTCGAGCGGACCCGCAAGGGCGGAGGCGAAATCGTCAACCTGCTGGGCAACGGCAGTGCCTACTACGCCCCGGCGGCCTCCCTGGTGCAAATGGCCGAAGCCATCCTGAAGGACAAGCGGCGCATCCTGCCGGCCGTCGCCTATCTGGAAGGAGAGTACGGGTACAACGACATGTTCCTCGGCGTCCCGACCATCCTCGGCGGCAACGGCCTGGAAAAGGTGATCGAGCTGGAGCTGACCGACGAGGAGAAGCAGGCCCTGGACAAGTCGGCCGAATCGGTCCGCAGGGTGATGAAGCTCCTCGACTGACGGCCGCTATCGAATCGGAAAGCCATTGGGACTATGAGGGATCCTCCCTCGTAGCCTCAATGGCTTTTTGGCTTAGAAAGCGGATTGGCCGGGGCGGTTTTTGCTCTAGCTCCGAAGAAGGGAAAGCTTTAAGCCGAGTGATCCGGACCGGTCGGTTCTGTTGGAGAGAAGTTGTGGGCCAAATTCATCATAATCTTTTCCAGTTCAACAACCCAATTCATGTCCATAATTGTTTGGATGCATTTTTGCATCGAGGAGGAGAGTCACTGTGTTGATTTCAAATGACATAGGCGAAATATTAAATGATTATGAGTTTACTGATAGTATAATTACAAACCTTAAATGGGAAGACAACTTATTAGATTTATCCATTACAGTGGATTATTATCGGGATATTCAAGAAGGATAAAAAAACTCTAGATTGCTAAAGCTTGTGTTTAAAAATTGTATAAAGGTTCAATTTTGTTTGTCGGAAAAAGTGTTGGCTGTACCTAGAGATCAACTTAAACCAGCAAATATATATAGTTGGTTTACTATAATAAATTTTTATGGAGATAACTGTCATAATGTAATAAATGAATACGGTGAACATATGTTTACTGAAATAAAGATTCATACGTTAGATATTGAAAAGCCATTCTTGCATATAGTTTGCAAGGATATGGAATTGTATCATGTAGGGTACAGTTTGTAAAAAAACTGGTAGAGGGGACGGGAATCCGCAGGATCCGAACTACAACCCGGACGACCCGTACAACGTCTATCGCTTCAACAGCAAGCGCTGGGATCCCCATACCGGCAAGGTGGACATGGGCTTCCGGGACTACGATCCGGGGCTGAACCGCTTCCTGACTCGGGACATGTACAACGGCGCCCTGGCGGACATGCGTCTCGCCCTGGATCCCTGGAACATGAACCGGTATGCCCTTTGTGGGTGGGGAAGACGCACGTAATGCCTCATAAAAGTCCTATCGTGCGGAGATCTACCATAAAGAAGAAGACGCTCATTTTCCGGAGAATGATGATTGCGTCGGGGATGGTCTGGAAGAGTCGGATTTCCCCCGTTTCAAAGTCCATGTGTTTGGAGGGAACGCGTTCGCCGGAGATGGAAAGGTTTGTTGCTGCATCGTTTTGGAGGCGGTGTTATTGAGCGAGCCGGATAAAGGGGTCCTTTACACACCAAAATTCCTGCGCCGAAATCAAAGTAAGCCGTCCGCAAGACGGCTTTCAGCATAGTTCGTCCTTCTAGTCGTCCCATTCATCGATCAGACCGCACACCCAGTTCAGGGCATGGATCCGTTCATAGGTGATCATCGTGTCAAAGGGATGTTTTTCTCCCTTCTCATAGGCCTCAACCTGTTGGTTGTAAAGTTGAAGGTGTTCTTCCAGCATGTGCACCATCTCTTCAGACGGGCGCAACCGGGCTGAGGCGATGAAGGGTCGAACGGACTCACCGAGGGCGGGTAATGCCTCGCTCATGTCGGAACCGTCGCACCGTTCGATGGGCATATCCAGTTCATCCACCCGCCCGATGCTCCACAACAAGGCCTGCAAGCCCTCGATGCGCCAGGTTAGCAGGTTGGACTGCAATGCCCGTTGCTCCCGCTTTTTCTCGGCAGGGCTGAGATCCGATAGCGGCATCCGAAAAATCTCTTGTTCCCGGGGACTCAGGTAATCCCACATTCCCTCATCGATCGCCCAATTTACAACCTTTTCCGGCTCCTCGTAAAAAATGACTCCCAACAGCATGTGAAGGGCGAGGGCGCGCCTGGCGACTTCCCCGGCCGAACGGAGCCGGATGTCTTTTCTTTCGGGATAAACGGGAAAATTGAATATCATCTCGATTCGCTGGCTGTCGGGGTCGAAAACGACTTGCTTGGTATTGGCTTCTGTCATTAAGAAAATTCCCTCCTTGTCGGTTGATTCCTATTCTATCGAAAAAGGAGGTGGGCTTGCAGCGCCAGTTAAACGATCTCGGAGGATTTGAGGGTCTTTCGAGATCTCATTTTTGTAGATTCATGCCTTCATGGCGGCTGTCCTTTCTTCTCTTCTATTCTAAAAAGCCGCAAAACCCAACGGCCCGGCGATGCGCCCATCAGTCCTTCGCGACCAATCGAATCCGATATCCCGACGGATCGCAGATGGGGTAGCCTTCACTGATCGGCTTGACGGGCGCGCAGATCGGGCGGAGCCGGTCTGCGGTTTGGCCGATCGTTTCTTGATTTGGAAATTCGAGGGCATACCCGTTCCATTCCGCGATGTTTTCGGGAGCATTGGGGATGCCTGTCCCCGGTCAGGTGGTCACCGCAATATGATGGCGGTAACAGAACGCCATCTGCGATGAATAGCTGACCACGTCAAACCCGCTCCCTCGTAGAAGACACCTCCGCCGCCCCAGATCGCCCACGTGCAGATGGACGTGTCCCATCACGGCATTTTTCGGCATACCGGTTCCGGGCGCATCGCTTTCGGCCAGAAGCCCCGCACTTCCACGGATCGGTCGCCATGGTTCCAAGTCCATTCCGATGGAGGCGTCGTGATACACTTCGATGCCCTTTCCTTCCGGATCGGAAATACGAGCGTCTCGCTGACGGCGTGGTCGGCGTTGCCCATCGGGTAGTCCCTTTCAAGCAGATGTTTCAGGAAGGCGGACAAATCGGCCCGGAAGGGGCAGGGTCCCGCCGCTTGCCCGCCTTCGGGACCACATCGGCCGGGCGTTCCAGCACAAGGAGCGGCGTTTTTCCGTCGGCGGTCAAAGCGGTCCGGTCTTCCGATCGTTTTAGAACGCGGAAATCGATAAATTTCCGATAAAACGGGATCATCTTCTGATGTCGTTTCATGGCACATCCCGGCTCCAGGAACAACGACAGAACCGACATGTATTCACGCACCTTCCCGGAAGTAGGTCGGTTTTTCTTTTTCGATCCTCCTCGAGAAAACCGGATATTCCCGCCTGCCGAGAGGGCCTGCTGGGCCGTATTGGAGCGCGTGGCCCATTGGGTGCCGCCGCTCACCAGGGACCTGCAGCTTTATCCCCTGATTCGGGTGCTCCGGGACTTCATCCACTCCGGGGAGCTGGTTCGACGGGTGGAGGAAGGTGGGAGGCAGCTGAACTGATCCGCGGCGGTGAGAAGGTGTTCCCGCGAAGAGGAAAAACGGATCATTCCGGCCCTCAAAAAAGGGGACGGAATGATCCGTCGCAAGGCGCCCCGGCAGGATGTCTTTTTCCGGTCAAACAGGTTGACCTTCTTCCTTCTTTTGCTCCATTCGTCTTTTTTTGCCGCAATCCTGCACGCTGCAGGCCGGGCAATACCCCGCCGGACAGTCATCCCGACGGAGGCGGCGAACAAAACGGAAGATCTGCCAACCGGCAAGCCGAACACCGCCGCCATCACCAGGTAAATCATGTTGATCCTTCCCCTTTTTCTAGAAGATCAGCTGACCGACGCGATAGACGACAAAGGCCGTGATCCAAGCGATCGTCAAGCTGTAGCCGACGGAAAACAGCGTCCATCTCCAGGAACCGGTCTCGCGTTTGATCGTCGCCAGGGCGGCGACACACGGAGTATAGAGCAGGACAAAAAACAGAAACGCCAGTGCCGCAGGCGGGTCAAAGGCATGGGGCAACAGTTCGCCGAGCTTGTCTTCGGTCCCGGCGCCGTACACGATGCCCAACGTGGATACGATGAGCTCCTTGGCCAGAAAACCGACTACAAGGGACACGCCCGCCTCCCAGGAGTCAAAGCCGAGGGGAGCAAACAGCGGAGCGATCCATCGCCCGATGGCGGCAAGCCAACTCTCTTCCATCGGAACGAAACCCTGCCAGGAAGAGTTGCCGAGAAACCAGATCACCACCGTCATTCCGAAGATGATCGTCCCGGCTTTGCGGATGAAACCCCTTGTCTTTTCCCAGGTGTGCAAAAGCAAATTTTTCATCGCGGGTGCGTGGTAGGGAGGCATCTCCAGCAAAAAAACCCCTTCTTCGTCAGGCAGCCGTTTTTTCAACACAAGGGCCGTCAGGACCGCCGCCAGAACTCCGGCGACATACAGGGTGAACACCACGGCCGCTCCGCTTTCTTTGAAAAATGCGGCTGCAAACAGCGAGTAAACGGGCAACCGCGCCGAACAGGACATAAAGGGGGAGATCAGCGCGGTGACCAGTCGGCTTTTCGGATCTTCCAGGGTGCGCGTCGCCATGATGGCCGGAACATTGCAGCCGAAACCGAGGATCAGCGGAATAAACGCTTTGCCGCTCAGTCCGATCATCGACATGAACCGATCCATCAGCACGGCCGCCCGCGCCATGTAGCCCGAATCCTCCAGATAGGAGAGGCAGAGAAACAGGATGGCAATCTGCGGCACGAATACGAGCACCGCTCCCACCCCGGTCAAGACGCCGTCGATCATCAACCGGGTGAACCAATCCGGACTGCCCATCGCATCCAGCGCGGCGCTCACACCCGTGAAGAACGGCCCGCTGAACCAGCTGTCGAGATGATCGGACAGGGGAGTGCCGACCCAACTGAAGGTGAGTTGAAACACCAGGTACATCAGCAAGAGAAAAATGGGGATTCCGATGACCGGGTGCAGGAGCAGGCGATCCAGCCGGTCGCTCCAGGTGGGACCGTCGGCCGTACGGCTATTGCGGGTCACTTCGCGGACGATTTTTTCGATGAGCGCGTAGCGCGCGTTCCGAATCCGTTGATCGAGATCCGCGGGGCACTTGGAACATACTTCCTCCATCTGTTCGATCAAATCGGAGGGCAACCGGGAACACAGCAGTTCCCTCACTGTGCGGTTTCCTTCCAGCCACATGAGCGCCAGCCAACGGCGGTTCGGGCGGAGATGCAACCCGGCCTCCGCCATCAGCTTGTCCAATTTCCGGATGGCCTCTTCAATCTTGGGAGAATACGGTACCTTCCATGGGGGGGAGGGGATGTTTCGGTGAAGCAGATGGATCAGCTCGCCGTCGCCCTTCGCCCGGCGGGCGACGATGGGAACCACGGGAATCCCCAGCGTTCGGGAAAGGGCGGAAACGTCGATTTTCAGACCGCGTTTTTCGGCGATATCCATCATGTTCAGGCACAAAACGAGCGGCATCCCCATTTCGAGGAGCTGAACGGAAAGGTAGAGATTTCGTTCGAGATTGGAAGCATCCACGATGTTGATCAGCAGGTGCGGATCTTCGTTGATCAAGTATGTGACCGCCAACTGCTCCTCCAGCGTCTGGGCGGACAGGCTGTAAATGCCGGGAAGGTCCACAAGGACGGCTTCTGGGAGGGTTTTGATCCGGCCCTCTTTTTTTTCCACCGTCACCCCCGGCCAGTTTCCGACGTGCTGCCGCGTTCCGGTCAAATGGTTGAATATCGACGTTTTACCGGTGTTTGGATTGCCAACGAGTGCAAGGGTTTTGTTCATCGGTGCATCCCGCTCTCCGTCGGTCTCATGCCTCGGGTTCAATGAGAATCTTCTTTGCTTCGCTCGCCCGGATGCCGATTTGATAACCGCGTACTCGCACGATGATCGGCCCTCCGAAGGGAACCTTGCGAACCACCTGCACGACGGTTCCCGGAAGCATGCCAAGGTCGAGAAAGCGTTTTTTGTAGGCGGGATGGATCAGCAGCTCAGCCACTTTCGCTTTTTTGCCCGGAATGCAATCCGCCAAGCGCACGGCCATTCACTCCGTTTCCTCCATCCTGCTCAAATGATAACGCTTCTCATTTTCATCGTCTATCATTTCGGCTCGATTTTCCTGAAATCTACACATTTTGCCGGCCTCCGATCGCACCGGCAGCGTCTGACCCATCGGTGCCGAAGGTCCCGGCTCTCAATGGCGAATCATCCCGTCAATCGGCGGAAAAGGGGAATATTGGACGGGCGGGCATGCAAAAAGCCCGGCTGCGATCAAAGGCCGGGCGGTGTCCGGGGCTGGAGTGATCTGGGTTGGCGGGAAAGTTACTCCACTTCCTTCAGGATCTTTTCGATGGAAGCCAGGCGCTCTTTCATTTCGGCCAGATCCTTCGCCAGCTGCTTCTGCTTCTGGAGGATTTCCCGCTGAACCTCCACCGCTTCGGAGGCCAATCTTTCGTACCTCTCCGATTCGCCTTTGATAATCTTGGCTTGCCGGATCTTCGACCGATTGCTCATCAAAATGGCGAGGAAGATGAGCGAAAAGGCCATGCCCGCCAGTGCAACGATGATCTCGCTTTTTATCATGATCCACTTCCTTTCGGTTTGATCGTCAGCGATTCCGCTGCTTTTGCGATCATCTCCTGATTGAGGGGCAGATCAAAGGGAACCAGCTCGTAATACTTCATCGCTTTTCCGTCGTCGGAGAGTTCGAGGGTGCTTTTTACGATCCCGGCCTTTTCCATCTTTTTCAGGTGCATGTACAGGAGGGGCCGGCTCATGTCCAGCTCCCTGGCCAGTTGGCTGACGTATTTCCGCTCACGGCTCAGGATGGAAACGATCAGCAGGCGGTGCGGATTGGCCAGCGCTTCCAGAAGGGCGAGCAGTCGGTCTCCCGTGATTTCCGCATAAGTCATTCGGATCAACCGCTTGGCCGCAGATTTTTCAGGATGTTGGCGGCAAACGCGATTCCGTACGTCACGGTGAGACCGACGGCAGCGCTCGGGAGAACGGAGGCGCCGAATTTCCCAGGGCTGAACAGTTCCATTGCCGGCAGGGGAATGCCGATCATGTTCAGCCGGCAGAGAGCCGCTGCCAAACCGCTTCGGCCGTCCTGCGGGAAGGCGTGATGGGTCAAATCCGTCAGGGCCAGGGACATCCATCCGAGCGGATGGATGCGCGCATGGGCCGATGTGCTGGAAAGCGGATCGGAACTACCCATATAACCCGCCGAAACCGCTCCGATGACGAAAGGGATGTCGAAAATCCTGATGAAGCGGATGGTCATTCAGTTTCTCCTTTCATAAGTCTCAGATTAATATCATGTGTAAATAAAATATTACACATGATATGATTTGTCAACGAAATGAGGAAACAAATTTGAGGAAGGCGTTCTCCGTTCGGCCAAGAGATGATGCGCTCGTTAATTTGAAAGAGATTTGGTGAAGGCGCGTCTTTTTCGTCTCTCTTTACAGATTAAAAGGAAGTGTTTATGGTTGAATGGAACGGGGATTTTTCCGGGGGTGGGTGCATGGAGAATAACGATTTGTACGAGCAAACCGTAAACGCACGAAAAGCCTTTTGGAAAAAGATTGGAACCGTGGATCCCTATGTTTTGTCATATTTTTTAAACCCCGCGCTTATCGGCAGCTTCGGATGGTCGTTTGTGAGACAGGCCTTTGTGAAAGTAGAAACCCCGAATACGGTGATTTTGGCGAGTGACGGCTTGTCCAATCCGTTTGATGCCCTTGATGAGCCAAACCAGGGATTTTCTTTGGAATGTTTTATTGAATCGGATGATCCTGCGCTGCGCAAAAGCTTTGCCGATCTCACTGAGGCGTGGCAACTTCAATTGTTATACAATGTGGTGCATCACATCGCGGGTCATGGGGGCATAAAGGAGTTGCTGGAGCGGCATGGTCTTCTTTCGATGGAACTGTCATCCATCGATGTGATGGAACCTTTCCGCGATGAGGAGGGGCGTGTGGGAGTCTTACTCGGGCTGGATTCGATTCATATCCCTCCCAGTATTGAGGGTCCGGCAAGCAACATTCGCCTGGTGAGCATAAAAATCCTCACATCCCGAGAGTTGCAGTACGTTTTGCGGCATGGTGACGCAGGGAGAAAAAAACTGGCCCGATTGTTCCGCGAACAAGGTTCCGATCATTTGTCCACGCTCAACAGAAATTCAGTCGTATAAGAATGTGATCGATCGGCGCCATGGTCAAGGCGGGGGCCGGCAACCGGCGAAAGAACCAACTTGCAAATGCGCATCCGCAAGACCGCTTCCCGAGGCCATCCGAGGGTTTCCCATTCCGTGGTGCAAATTCCAGCAGGTGAACCGGGAGGGGATTTTTCACCTCGTTCCGTGCCTTCGGGGGAGATTTGGGGTTTCAATGACACCCCAAAGGGTATTGATTAATGGTGAAACCCGTGTAACACTATTGTCAAATGGCCAGGAGGGGTGGCTGTGTCTCAGGCGAAAGAGTACCGGCGGTTAATTTTGGAAGCTATTGAAGACATGGAGTTTTTGGCCACAACCTTTAACACGGAAAAGGGCGAAGAGACAAAAAAGGCCTTTAAACGGGGGCAGAAAGAAGCTTGCCTGAAATGGGCGGAAATCCTTAAGGAGCGGTTAAACAAACTGGAAAGGAGCAAAACGAGTGGCTAACAAATGCGTCGCATGTCTCCAACAGATTCCCCGCGGGGAACCGGTTTACTGGACGGATGGGAAAACCTTCTGTGAATCGTGCTATCTGGAATACAAGGAATGGAAGAGAAAACAGGGGAAATAGGATTTGCAGCACTTTAAGCCGCGGTACATACAAGGTTTGTTGGAAGCGGAATGGAAGCGGATCCCTCGTCATTCGATGGAAACAGTCCGACCGACAGACGGCCCGAAGTGCGCGGGAAGGGTTGTAGGTCATGGGGAGGTAAAGGGAAATGCCAGCTGCTCGCCTGATGGAAGGAAGGGTGTTGACGTTGCAGTTTCTGAGGGGTTCCGGTTTTCTTGCGGGAAAGGCGATGGCGGACTTCGGTTTGGATGGGAAACGCCCCCCTGCGGTCAAAGGCACATGAGATCGCAGGGGGGCGCCGTTTATTTTCCGAACCATTCGGCGGAAAGGGGAATCCGCCAGGAAGCTCCCTTTTTCAGGTTGTAGACATATCCCTTTGAAAAGTTGTTTTCATCCTTGTAACGCCGCACCAAGGTGATGTCTCCCAAATCCAGCACCCACCGGT
Organism: Planifilum fulgidum; assembly: GCF_900113175.1. Classification (NCBI taxonomy): domain Bacteria; kingdom Bacillati; phylum Bacillota; class Bacilli; order Caryophanales; family Thermoactinomycetaceae; genus Planifilum; species Planifilum fulgidum. Next base: position 24,383 of record NZ_FOOK01000018.1, read on the forward strand.
TTCCGGAGGCTGGACGGACTTCCCGGATTTCGTAGGAACCGTTTCTTTCCCCGTCGGTTTCGACGAAGATTTGCTTGCCGATGATTTCTTTCGGATCGATCGCCGGCCCTGTCCGCTTGACCGTCAGGCGGTTTTGATCCGTCAGCTCCCGGGTGAATTCTTCCACCGTCCCCTTGATGTGGCCGTGGGAGCGGAGCAGGGGCGGACCGGAGGCCGGTCCCAGGAGCCTGCCGTCGTGGAGATAGGCGTAGACCGGTTTTCCGCCCTTTTCGGAGTAGACGCCGATGAAGCCCCGGAAGCGGAATTTGCCGTCCACGGTGTAGGTGACTTCCGGATCCAGCGAGTTGACGATGTAGTCCACCCGCCCGTCGGAAAGGGTCACTTTCACGGCCGCCGCCGTGTTGGAATCGACCTTTTTTCCGCCCGCTTTCAGGGTTGCGGGTTCGACGGAGCGGATGAACCGCCGGTTTTTGTAGGGTTCCAGCACGGAGACGAACTGGCTTTCCAGATCCTCACCGCTCCGGCGGGCGATCAGGTAGCGGAGGCTCTTCGGGTTTCCCGGCAGTTTCGGCGGGTATCCGTCCGCCAGGGCGACTTCGTCCACGGGGCTTAGCATCGTCAGGCGGAGATGGATGTCCTCTTCCTGCGGGAGAACTCCCCAGGTATCCCGGATTTTCCAGTCGACGCTGAAGGGGCCCGAGGGATTTCGGTCCCGCTCGACCCGGGTCAGGTAGTGGAATCCGCTGCCGGCGTACTCCCACCCGTCGGGTTGATCCGGCTCCTTCTCCCCGAATTCCACGTCTTCTCCGGCATAGGTGCCCTTCGGCTGGGGCACGAGGCGGAGCCCTTCCGTCGTCACTTCCCCTTCGGCGCCGTGGAAGCTGAAGTGGTGCTCCTTGCCCCCCTTCACCCGGAAGAAATCGACGGCGTAGGAGTTTTCCTCATCCACCCGGATCATCGCCGTCGTCCGCCGGTACCGCTCCGTCTGCGGATACACCTTGGGCGCTTCCACGTCGATCAGCTGGACCCGGGAGGAGGCGTCGAAGTGATGGGGGATGCCCACCCAGTGGTCCTTCTGCTTGGAGCGGTCCACCACCACGGTGTTATGGCTGACGGTGTTGCTCACCCACTCGGTGCGGTCCTTGAAATTGTCGGGATAGCCCAGGTCCGGGCTCAGATCGAGTCCGAAGGCGTGCAGCCCCAGGTTGAGGGTGTCCTTGTGTCCGTGGCGGCCGACCTGGTTGCGGCCGTAGTAGAGCCACAGCCCCCGGAGGTTGCGGGAATCCTTCGCTTCCTGGGTCAACGCCGCGCGGTTTTTCAGCACCAGCTTGCTGATTCCCAATTTGTAATTGGTCGCTTCCGGATGTTTGCCCGTGTTGACGAAGCTGATCGTGTGGGTTCCTTTGGTCAGCCGGAATTCGCCCAGATCGACCGGCTCCGGCGAGGAGGACGTGCCGTAGAAATCGTGTTCCTTCACCTTCTTGCCGTCGATCCGAATCTCATACCGGCCGTAACCGGTCGATTCCAGGGGAAACACCAGCAGTCGGTAACGATCCGTGGAGGGAACCCGGAAAGCGAAGGAGATTCTTCTCCCTTTCCGAGCCGCTTCCAGCTGCACGGCACCGGCGTTGTCATAATAGTCCTCGGGGATGTCGAAGGCCTCGGGGAGGCGTTTTCCCAGCTCGTCGGTTTCCAGGTGAATCCGGCCGAGGAAATCGGTCACTTCCGCTGTGGCGTCAATTCGCTTAAGCTCCGAGAACTTGTAGGTGATCCCCCGGTCGGAGGGCGGCTTTCCGTCGCGCAGGGCGGCGAAGCCGAAGCCGGAAAGGTTTATGCTGCCGGGATTGAAGGGACCCTCTTCATCGATGACGCGCTCGATGTCCCGGACCACCTTTTCCGGATCCGCGGAAAAGATATCCCCGTGAAGGCCGTCGGTGGTGTTGCCGTTCAGCAGGTGGGCCAGTTGGGCGTAAACGGGTTTTCGATACTTTTCAAAGGCCTTGACGTGTTCCTGGACCGTTCCGACGATCCCGGGATTCCCCGTCTTGAAGGAGTCGCCGATGGTGGGGGTGTAGTTGTTCACCATCACCAGCGGGTAACGGGTGTCGAACATCTTCCGTAACTTGACGTTGTTGTACAGGTCGGCCTTCGGATAGCGGTCGTATCCCTGCAATACATCGGCCACGTCCATGATTTGCTGCAACCAGTAGCTGTTGTATTCGGTGGAGGGTTCGTCGCCGAACCCGTCCCGATCCACCTGATTGACGAGGGTGGTCATCACGTTCCCGCCGGTCAGGTGCCAGTCGGGGGTGGAATAGAGTCCCCCGGTCTGAAACACCCAATCGATCCACGCTTCCGTCGTTCCCGGCTCGTCCAGCACCACGGCGGCCATGGCCAGCGCCCGCTGGTGCATCCCGAAGTTGCCGCGGATCTGGGCGTTTTTTACAGCCGGGAAGATCTGCCGCACCAGGTTGTCCTCGATGTTTTTGCGGACGGCGTCGGCGGTGTCCTTCGGGTTGTCCAGCTTGTATTCCCTGGCTTTATCCCGGAGGAACTCCACCGCCCCGGATTCCTCCACCACCGGGAAGAAGGCGTCGTAAGCCGACAGATAATTGGGAACCGCGGTCGCTTCCCAGATGCTTCCCCGGATTTTGCCCTTTCCGGTTCCGCCGTGGGAGTTGAGGAAGCCGTCCTCTTCCTTGTAGACGGAAACGTCCATCTCCGGATACACATCGGCGACGCGGTCCAGGAGGATGATGCCGGCCCGGGCGTAACGCAGGTCGCCGGTGTAGAGATAAGCGTCCCGGAAGGCCCGGATGGCGTTGTCCACCACGCCGCCGTGCCAGACGTGCCAGTGGTTGTAGTAGGCGATGAAGGTCCAGCGGTTCCCCTCTTCATCCACCCATCCAAAGCCGTCATCCACCCCCCAGTCGGGCCCCTTTTCCGGGTAAAGTTCGTTGATCAGAAAACGCTTGTCGGCCCGTTTGGGGTCAAAGATGCCGTGCTCGTCCAAGCCGCTTTTGTAGTAGGATTCGAAGTCGTTGGTGGGGAATTTGTATCCGCTGCTGGGATCGGTCAGTTTCCAGGGTTCGTTCAGCGGGTCCGCCAGCCATCCCCGGTATCCGTACTTTTCGTTGAATTCCTTGCCGGTGATGGGGGAGCCCAATTCATAGTTGACCGCGTAACTGCGCGGGAGGGACTGGGGTGTCACCATTTCCCACAGCCGCTCTTCGCCGTAGCCCAGGTATTTTTCGGCTTCCTGGACGGCGTTGTCCCGCATTTTGCGCGCCCAGTCATACCGCTGTATGTTTTTGCGGGCGTTGGCCACCTTCTCGTCGGTGTATATCGTGCTCCGGGTTTTGCCGCCTTCCCCCTCGGACGGCTGGGCGCGGGCGGGAAGTTTGAAAAGGGGAAGCAGAAGCAACAGCAGGGCAAGGAGGATGAGGAAATGTTTCACCCGAATGACTCCTTTTCCCAATTTTGAATTTTTCATAAATAAAAATAGCGAAGGGGCCCGCCGGATGCAAGTCCATTGATTGTCGAAAATTCCGGCGCTTTTTCCCCGCGTCATTTCGTCATTTTCCGGTCATTTTTCCGTTTTTATAATTTAAATGACCCGAGATCGGGATCTTCCTTCGCGTTCATGTCCGCGCCCCTTTCGGCGGACGCGGGCACGGGATTCTACTTTCTGGAAAAAGGAGCGGTGAAGTTGAAAATTTCCCGGATCGATGTGTTCCCGTTGCGACTGCCGATGAAACAAAACTTTTTGATCACCGGCGGTTCCGTGGGAGGAGTGGATCAGGGGGCGCCCCATGTGTACGTGCGGGTGGTGGACGACCAGGGAGTGGAAGGATGGGGAGAGGCGCGTCCCAGCCATCGATGGAGCGACGAGACGCTGGAGTCGGTGGTGACCACCCTAAGGCGATACATCGCTCCCGCGCTGACGGGCGTGGATGCGGAGGACCTCGAGACGGTGCATCGGATCATGAACCGGGAAATCAAGGGCGCGCTCGGCATCGGCCAGCCCATCGCCAAAGCGGCGGTGGACACGGCCCTCCACGATCTGATCGGCAAAGGGCGGAACGTCCGCCTGTCCGGATTGTGGTTGGGTCCCTTCCGGGACACCCTCCGCCTCTCGTATCTGATCAGCACCCCCGATCCGGAGGAGGCGGCGGAAAAGGCGCGGCATGCCCGGGAAGCGGGTTTTCGGGGAGTGGATGTCAAGATCGGGCTGGATCCCCGCCGGGACGTCGAGGTGCTGGAAGCGGTGAAGGCGGCGGCGCCGGATCTGTTTTTCCGGGTGGACGCCAACCAGGCGTACACCCTGCCCCAGGCGGTCCGGCTGGCCAAGCGGATGGAAGCGTTGGGGGTGGACGTCTTTGAACAGCCCCTGCCGGCCGGCGATCTGTTTGGCCACGCCGAACTGCGCCGCAAGATCCACCTGCCCGTGGCGTTGGACGAAAGCGTCTGGACGCCCGGCGATGTGATCCGGGCGGTTCGCCTTGGGGCCTGCGACGCGATCGTGGTCAAATGCACCAAGATGGGCGGGCTGAGCGGCGCGAAGCGGTGCGGCGAGATCGCCCGGGAAGCCGGATTGGAGCTGTTGGGGGGCGGGCTGACGGAATCCAGCCTGGGACTTGCGGCCAGCGCCCACCTGTTCAACTATCTGGGAATTGAAACCCCCGTCGATCTGAACGGCCCCTTTTTCCTGAAGGAGGATCCCGTGAGGGAAGGGCCGCAGATTCTGCAGGGAGGAACGGTCCGCCTCCCGGACCGCCCCGGGATCGGATGCCGGGTGGAGGAGGCGGATGTGGAGCGGTATCTGGCGGAGTGATGGGGCAAAACCCGAAAAAATTCCGGCCGATGCGTCCCGCGCATGGACGGCGGGGACGCGCCGGCCTTTTTTGTGGCCGGAAATCCGGGGTGGGCTTCCTTTCCGCTGGCAAGGGGATCCGGCCGAAAATGGCGGGAGGTGGCGTGGACAGCCTCCTTTCCCGACCAGGCGGCTGTGAAAGGATCTTTGGAGAAAATGAGAAAAAAGCGCCGGGTGACGGCGATGGCCCGGACGACCCGGCGGTTCCGCCGGACGGAGCCTCCTTTTCGGTGATCCGGGGGACGCCCCCTGACGGTCCGGTTGTTCATCTTGTGTGACGGTCTTGCGGTGATCGGGATCGCCTGGTTCCGATCACCGCCGCCGTGATCGGCTTTTTCACGGAGTGGGAGCACTGCGGAAACGGTCCGGGTGACCGATTCCTTTTTCAGGGAGAAGAGGGAAGCGGCCGGGCGGTCATGCGGCGCGCTATCTTCCGGTCCGGACCGGGGCCGGATTGTGGAGGCGGGCCCTCCGCCTTCCGGATTTTCACCGCTCCCCGGGAAGGCCGGCTCAAGGGGTTTCCGGAGATGATGCTGACGGGCGGATGAGCCCGGGCTGCAGGGGGCATCCGGCGGGTTTAGACGTCCGCTCGCGGGAAAGGGTCGGGATTGAAGGCCGGGGTTTCATCCCGAAGGGTCAAAGCCGGGCGCCGTTTCAACCCGCGGCCTTTCACCACGCCGTTTTGCGCTCATTTCAGTCCCGACAGGGCAATTCCCTGGGTGAAATACCGTTGGAAAAACAGGTAGACCAGGAATGTGGGGATGAAGGATATGGCCGCGCTGGCCATCTGCAGACCGAAGTTCCCCTCTTTGCCCAGCAGCGTGGCCAACCCGACGGTCAAGGGATACATTTCTTCCGAGTTGGTGAAGATCAGCGGAGTGAAAAGGTCGTTCCAGTTGCCGATAAAGGCGAAGGTTCCGACCGCCGCCATTGCCGGCTTGGACAAGGGGAGAATGACGTGGAAAAAGATCTTGAGGTCGCCGGCCCCGTCCATCTTGGCCGCGTCATCCAGTTCCCTGGGGATCGACTGCATAAACTGGCGCATGAGAAACACACCCAGAATGCCCCACAACTCCGGAATGATGAACACCCAATACGTGTTGATCCACCCCAGCCATGAAAACAGGATGTAATTGGGAATGATCAGCATCTGCCTCGGCACCATGATGATGGCCATCAGAATCCAGAATATCGTTTCCTTCCAGGGAAAATCCTTTCGCGCAAAGATGTATCCGATCAGGGTGCAGAAGAACACCTGGGATGCGACGGGAACGACCGTGATGATCACCGAATTGAGAAACCAGCGGAGGAACGATTCTTCCCGGAGGATGACGGTATAGTTGTCCCAGGTGAAATCCCGCGGAATCCAGAAAAGGGGATCTGCGACGAACTCCGGAATATCGTTGAAGGATCCGCCCAGCATGACGAGAAACGGGCCGAAGTAAACCGCGGCGAAAAGGGCCAGAAGAAGGTAGAGGGCTGTTTTTTTCAGGGGGCCGGTCAACGTGTGTTTCGGCAACGATGGGTCCTCCTTTCAGGGGCTTGTCGATCGGGATTTTAATAAAAGCTGATTTCCCTGCCGAGGAATTTTCGCTGAATCAGGGAGACGGACAGGATGATCATGAAGAGCAGGTAGGCGAGGACGCTGGCGTAACCCAGCTGAAGAAATTGAAATCCCGTCTGGTACATGTAATAGACGATGGTCGTGGTGGCGTAATTGGGTCCGCCGTCCGTCAGGAGAAACGCGGAATCAAACACTTGGAACGATCCGATGGTCGTCACCACCGCCACATAAAAATGGGTCGGTTTGAGCAGGGGAAACGTGATGTACCAGAACCGGCGCCAGCCCGTGGCTCCGTCGATGGCCGCCGCTTCGTACAGATGATCGGGGATCCCTTTCAAGCCGGCCAGATAATAGATCATCATCCCTCCCGACACTTTAAAAACACTGAGCATCGCCAAAACGATCAATGCCAGCCGCTCGTCGGAGAAATAAACTTGCGGCGGGATGCCGAACCAACCGAGGATGTAATTGACGATCCCGTCCTCGGACCCTTTGAACAGCCAGGCCCAAATCCCGGCGATCACCACAAAGGAGGTGACGACGGGCAAAAAAAAAGATCCCCTTGAAGAATCCCGCTCCGTGAAGCTTCTGGTGAACAAGCAGGGCGAGGATCAGGCCCATCGCCATCGTCGGCACCACGTAATACAGGGTGAACAGCGTGGTATTCCACAGGGAGCGCCAAGCCAAGTCGTCGGAGATCAGCCGCTCCCAGTTTTTCAGACCGACGAATTCCGGCTCCCCGATGATCGGCCAGTTCATGAAACTGAGCAAGAAGCTTCCGATGAGAGGGAGGGCTTGAAAAATCAGAAAATGGACCAATACGGGAATCATCACGATATACACCAGCGCATTTTTCCGCCACTCTTTTTTCAGCCGCTCCACCCAAGAGGCGCGGGCGGACAAGGGGATCCGTTCCATCCGCATCCTCCTTCCACGATGACGTTCCTTGAAGTGGAGAGGCCGCTCCCGCGCATGTCGGTTGAAACCGGAGCGGCCATTTTGTTTTCGGGGACCGAAGATCAGGAGCCGTTTTGTTCAATGGTCTGCCGGATGCTTTTTTCCAGCTCCGACAAGGCTTGATCCACCGATGCCTTGCCGGTCATCACCTGTTGATAGCTGGCTTTCACCGCGGGAATGATCTGGCGGGCCACCGGGTGCAGCACGCCGGGTCGGGTCAGCTTGGATTGTTCAACCAGCATCTCCATCACCGGATCGCCTTTGTATAAGTCGGCGGCCGATTTCCGAGGAGGAATGTAACCGGCCATTTTGCAGAATTGGCTCATGTTCTCTTTGTTGGTCAACAATTTGATGAACTCGGCCGCCAGTTCCTTGTTTTTGCTGTTTCCCGGAATGACGTAAAAGCCGGTGGTGCCGAAAGTCGCCTGCTCTTTGTCCTTCAATATCGGACCCAGTTTCCATTCAAACTCGGGGGGTTGATCCTTGAAGATCGCGGCAAAGTTGTTGGGACCGATGAAGACGGCCAATTTCCCGGCGAGAAACTCTTGGATGCCGGTATTGGCGGCCGTCGGGCTGTCTTTGCTGATATATCCCTTTTTGTACATGTCGGATATCAGCCGGTAAGTTTTTTTCGCTTCTTCGCTGTTGATCATCACATTCCCCTGTTCGTCGACGACGTCTCCGCCTGCCTGCCACAGCCAGGGATACAGTCTTTCGTTCGGCGAGCCTCCTCCTTCAAAATTGAGCAAGAATTTTTTCTTTTCCTTCAGCTTCGGCCCCAAGGCGATCAATTCGTCCCATGTCTCGGGGAGATCGTCGGGGTTTGCGCCGATCTCCTTGAGAAGATCCACGTTGTAATAGTTGGTGACCACGCTTTGGAGGATGGGCAGTCCGTACAATTTCCCTTCATGCCGGGCGGCCGCCAAGGCGTTGTCGTTGAAATCCCGGAGATCGTTTTTGTCGAGATACTCGTCCATCGGGGCCAGGATTCCTTTCGCCTTGTAGTCCACCATCATGTCGGGAATGGCATAAAACACATCCGGTCCGCTGTTGGAGGAGATGGCCGTGAGAATTTTCTCCTCCCGGTTTCCCCAGGGAAGTACCTGCAGGTTGACTTTTACCCCGGGATGTTTTTTCTCGAATTCGGCGATGACTTTTTTCCAAAATTCATCTTCCTGGTTGTTCAGTTTCTCCCCGCCGAGGAAGGGATGGGTCCAGATTTCAGTTCGGTTTGCCCGGAGTCGGAAGAGGACGGAGAACACCCGGAAAACAGGGTCAGCAACATGGCGAACATCATCAAGACGATTGCCCGTTTGCCCCCAAACATCATTCTGTTCCCCCTTGATTCTAAATGGTTCCGGTTTGGCGGACCAATCTCCGCGCCAGCGAGGCTCCGAATGGATCGAAAATTTTGATTTCGGACGGCTGCAGATCAATTATAGGGCATCGGGCATGATCCACAAAATGTCCAAAATATTTTTTCAAAGAACCCGCGAACTTTGCCTCGCCCCGGACGCATCATCATCCGGCCCAAAGTCTCTCCTTCAGCAGGGTTTCCATATCGTCCGCGTAAATGGCCACTTTGGTTTCCGAAAGGATGCGGCAATATTTCTTGTTTCGGTATGGCTCAATCTGGTTGGGGCGGACAAATTCAAAGATGGCTTCATAGGGCGGATCCAGTTTGAAGGGCCGAATTCCCTCCATGTGGGTGACGGCGTAAGCCGCCGCCTCTTTGATTTTTTCCCGGGCCTTTTCCGGCTGGAGACAGAGGGCGCTGGTCTCTTTGATCGCTTTTTTGACGGCACAGGTGTGTATGCCGGGAATGATTCGCCTGATTTCTTCGCAAGCCGCTCGGTCTCCGCTCAAAAAGATGGTGGGGATGTCGTATATTCCCGCCCTTAAGGCATTGATTCCCGCCTCTCCGATCGGTGTGCCGTTGAGGGTCAGGGACAGGATGTTTTTGCTGCTGAAGGTGTGGGCCAAGGCGGCCCCGGGGGTTCCCTTCATTGCGTGCTGGCCGATCATCAGGAAGGCGTCGAAGGGACCGTCGTCGATTCCGAACATCGGATCCAAGGGCCTTCCCATGATCAACTGGGCTTCCCTGTGCAGCAGCTCGATGTCGATGCCTCCTGGACCGTGGCCGTCGCAAACGATGATCTCGTGGTTTCCGGTGCTCAGGATCCCTTCGATGGCGGCGTTGACCTCCAGCGTGGTCAACCGCATGGCTTTTTCGTAATGGACGCCTCCGGGGCTGCAATCTTTCTCATAGTCGACCACGCCGCTGACGCCTTCCATGTCGGTCATGATATAAAAGCGCATGGAATCTTCCCCTCTCATCGGTGGATTTCGGGAAAATCAGGGTTCATCCGCGAAGATTGAGGGCGTCGGGACCTGCTCACCCGTGCGGGTCGCCGGTTACGGCGCGTTTTTTCTTCAGGAGGTTCCGCTTTCGCATCAGTTCCTGGACGAAGGTCAGGCGGTAGATTTGCCGGGGTCGGCCTTTGGTGGACACTTTCTCCTCCCCGACGATTTCCACCAGCCGGGCGTCGATCCACTGCAGCAGGATCCGGTGGGCGCTGCGAATCGTGACGCCCAGCACCGCGGCCAGTTCGTGGGCGGTGTAGTCCGTTTTTCCGTCCCGGGCGATCTGGGCGGCCAACTTGCTCATGTAGATGGCGGACATGCCCGCTTTTTCCGCTTCCCGCAGCAGGGTTTCGTCGGTGACGGAGAGTTCGTAAATCATCGGATGGGTCATCTCCACCGGGCCGATGACGCTGCGGTCCTCCCGCACAATAAAGCAGATGTTGCCCCCGAATTCGACGGACTGCCGGAGGGCCATCCGGGCGTGGGTCCCCGCGTCCGTGGCCGATCGGCCGAAGCCGATGCCGATGCTCAGGGTGATGCCCAGGGAGCGATGGGTGTCCTCCAGGAGGGGAAGATACTTATAGCCCCGGGTTTCCCGCTCGAAGACGCCGCGGGTGGTGAAGAAAAGGTATTCTCCTCCCCCCAGGTTGGTCAGATGCCCGTCCAGGTGTTTCACATAGTCCAGCAGCAGCCGGTGAAGGTCCAACTCCAGCCGCTGAATGTCGTGCTCGTAGGAAAACTGGCCGGCGATCTTCCGGTAGTTGTCGATCTGGATCAGGCCCACCACGATTTGCGCCTCTTTGTTCCGGCGGGTCTCGGTGGACAGCAGGGCCCTCTCCAAAGCCACGATCAAGTCCTGCAGAGTGGGAGTGACCCATTCGTGGGGGATGTTCTCCTTTTCCATCTCCTTGGCGACGGCGTGGATGCCGGTCATCGCCGCGCAGTGCGGATGGCTGAGGGCGTATTTTCGGTGGAAGCGGACAATCTCTTCCACCGGCGCCGTGGGCGGACCTTGGAAATAGGCGGCCTCGCGGTTGTTTTCCCCCAGTTCCCCCAGGATTTGCTCCACGTATCGCTTGGGAACGGAATCCACGGAAAGTATTTGGGCGCCGTGCAGGCTCCGGAGCCGGAAGAGGGAGCGGTACAGACCCGTTCCCATCAGGGGGACGTAGTGGGCGGGCACCTTGAACTGAAGGCGGTCCTGGGCCAGTTTGTACCCCCGGTATTCCGGAAACAGAAGGACTTCGACGGTATCCATCAGCTCCGACACGGCGTCCGTCAGCTCCTCCTCGGAAGAGAGGGGACGCAGGTGGGGCACGAAGGTGGGAAAGGATTTCAGCGCCTCCTCGGTGCGGTCCACCAGCGGTTTGGGTCCGATAACGCCGATGGCGATGACGGAATCTCCGGTGGTGAAGGGTTCGCTCATGGACTTCTCCTCCTGAAGCCGGGATGGTGATCGAATAAAAAGACAATTAATCGACTTGTCTATAAAATAAAACATTTCGTATAATAATTGCAAATGTACAAAAAAAATAAATCGTCACACGATTATCTTTCATTTCCGTCAATTTTTGAATTTTTTCGCCCTTAAAGGGGATTTGGGGGGATGACATGACGTTGATCGAAATCGGGATGATCGGTTTGGACACCTCCCATTGCACGGCCTTTGCCCGGCTGTTGAATGATCCGGCCGACGAATTTCACGTGCCGGGGGGAAGAGTGACCGTCGCCTATCCCGGCGGTTCCACGGATTTTGAGCTGAGCCGGTCCCGGGTGGCTGGAATCACCGCGGAGCTGAAGGAACATTACGGCGTCCGCATCGTTTCCTCTCCGGAAGCGGTGGCGGAGCAGTCGGACGCCATCCTCCTGACGGCTGTCGACGGGCGCCTTCATCCGGAGCTTTTCCGGCGGATCGCCCCCTATAAGAAGCCGGTTTTCATCGACAAGCCCTTCGCCGTCAGCTTCCGGGACGCGCGGGAGATGGTCCGCATTGCGGAAAGGCATGGGATTCCCCTGATGAGCGCCTCCGCCCTCCGGTATGCGGAACCCTTGGCGGAGGCCTTGGAGAGCGTAAAAGAGCCGTACGGCTGCGACTGTTTCGGCCCGATGGCGCTCGAGCCGACCCAGCCCGGGCTCTTTTGGTACGGCATTCACGGTGTGGAAATGATGTACGCCGCGCTGGGGGCCGGATGCGTGCGGGTGAGGGTCGTCTCCCATCCCCGGCAGGATGTGGTGGTCGGGGAATGGGAGGACGGCCGGATCGGGACGTACCGGGGAAACCGGGAGGGAAATTCGGCTTTCGGGGCGCTGATTCACGGCAAAATGGGATCCGTGTTCGCGGATGTGACCCGGAGCCGCAAACCCTATTACGCCGCGTTGTTGGAGCAGGTGATGGCGATGTTTCGATCGGGCACGCCGCCTTTGAATGTGGGGGAGACGCTGGAGATCATCCGGTTCATCGAGGCGGCCAACGAAAGCAGGACCACGGGGAAAGCGGTGGAGTTGGATCTTACGAGGCGTGAGGGGGGATAAACGTGAAAATGGCCGATGTGGCGGTCCTCCTGGACCGGGAAGAGGCGCGGAAGCGGTGGAGCCGGGGGGAAAACGCCTTCGGCGGCGAACTGTTTGAAATCCTGTCCCACGGCGGCATTCCCCATCGCCGGGTCTTTGATCCGAAGGAGCTCGGCAAGCCGGATGTTCTGCTCGTCGCCTTGGCGGGGCGGGAGGCGGTTCCCCTGTTGAAGGACGTGGCCGAACGGGGAGGGGAAGTGTTCGTCTTCGGCAGCTTTCCGGAGATGGCCGGCGCGCTGGGGGCGGAGGAGAAGATGATCGAGGGAGCGGGTTATGCATACACGGAGGAGGAAAATAGGCCTCCTCTCCGCTTTCTTCGCGCCTGCCGCTGGAGGGTTTCTTCTTCGGCTCCCTGTTCCGCGAGGGGGGGATTGTACGGCGGAAATCCCGACGGACCCTTTCACGGTCCCCTCTTTCACCGGTTTGCGATCGGGTCGGGGGGCATCACCCACTGGGCGGTGGATCTTCCGGGCACGGTGGTGGGGCTTCAGCAGGGAACCCGTCCGGTGGAAAGGGACGGTTTCCCCGCCCCCGACGGTACGGCGGGGATCGACGACGGCATCCTGAAGGCCGACGACGGGTTCGAGATGGACTGGGAGGTGGACCGGGCCCGGACCGAGACCGGCGAGCGGTATTTCGCCCATCCCTATGCGGATCTGTGGAAGGAGACCCTGATCGGTTCGCTGCTGAAGGCGGCCACCGCCCGGGGGTTGACGCTTCCCTTTGTGGATTACTGGCCCGCCGGCGTGTCACAGGTGGCGATGATTTCCCTGGACAGCGACTGGAATCTGGATGATTCGGCGGAAACCACCCTGCGGCTGTTGAGGGAGTGCGATGTGGCCGCCACCTGGTGCCTGATCGAGCCGGGATACAGCCCCGGGATCTATCCCAAGGTGGCCGCGGAGGGGCATGAATTGGCCTTTCACTATAACGCCTACGAGCCGGACGGAGGGGCCTGGGGGCGGGAGGCGTTTTTAAGGCAACTGGAATGGCTCAGGCGCGCAATCGGGACGGAGCGGGTGGTTTCCAACAAAAACCATTACACCCGGTATGAAGGGTGGGGGGAACTGTTCCGCTGGTGCGAGGAATTCGGCATCCGGTCGGATCAGACCCGGGGTCCGAGCAAAAAGGGGAACATCGGCTTTTTGTTCGGGACGTGCCATCCCTATTTTCCCATCGCCCGGGCAGACGAGGAAAACCGGTTCTACGACGTGTTGGAAATCAGTTTCCTCACCCAGGATGTCAATCTTGGCCGCCTGGCGGATGAGAGCGTGATCGTTCCCTTCCTGGAGGGGGTGCGGCGGGTGCGGGGCGTCGCCCACTTTCTCTTCCATCCCATCCACCTCCACCGGGAAAAGCCGGTCCGGGGGGCGCTGAGAAGGGTGGTCGAGGAGGCGCGAGGGCGGAATTTCGACTTCTGGACCGGCGAGCAGATCGACGACTGGGAGCGGCGCCGGCGGCGCATCCGGCTGGCGGGGGTGGATGAGGAGGGAAGACCGCTGGTGTCCGGGTCGGCGGGATGCGAGGACGCGGCGATCATGGTTCCCGTTCCCCGGGGAAGGGAAGAGCGGGGGGGGACGGTCCTCCGCCACGGAGTCCGGTGCAAAGCATGGTCCCTGTCGCTGGCGAAACGAGTGTGAGGCATTGTTGATCAAGGCGCTTGAAGGAGGGGAAGCAGGTGCGGGAAGAGGAGCTGGCCATCCACGGCGGGCCGAGGGTGAAGACGGACGCCTTCGGGACGGGCAAACGCTTCGGCGCGGAGGAGGCGAAAGAGCTGCTGGAGGCCTTGGAACAAAACACGCTGTTTTACCACTCCGGGACGAAGGTGAAGACCTTTCTGCGGCGCTTTAACGAACTGTACGGCGTCCGGTACAGCGTGGCCGTTTCCTCCGGAACGGCGGCGATCCACGTCGCCCTGGGGGCGGCGGGAGTGACGGTGGGGGACGAGGTGATCACCAGTCCGATCACCGATCAGGGGACGTTGATCGGCATTTTGTACCAGAATGCGATTCCGGTGTTCGCCGACCTGGATCCCCGCACCTACAATCTGGATCCGGCATCGGTGGAGGAGAGGATCACCCCCCGGACCAAGGCCATCCTGGTCGTCCATCTGGCGGGCACTCCCGCCGACATGGACGGGATCATGGAGGTCGCCCGAAAGCATCGCCTCAAGGTGATCGAGGATTGCGCCCAGAGCTGGCTGACCCGCCACCGGGGCAAACTGGCGGGCACCTTCGGCGACTACGGGTGTTTCAGCACCAACGATTTCAAGCATATCAGCACCGGGGACGGGGGAATCGTCACCGTCAATTCCGGGGATGAAGAGGATTTTCAGCGGGTGCACGCTTTTGCCGACAAGAATTACCGGCGCTTTTCGGATGAGGTGATGCGGGATCCGGAGTGCCTGGCCCCCAATTACCGGATGACGGAGCTTCAGGGGGCCGTCGGCATCGCCCAGCTGAAAAAGTTGTCCTGGATCTGCGGAAGGCGCCATGCCTACGGCGAGCGGATCACCGAGGGCATCCGGGATTTGCCGGGCGTCCTTCCGCCGAAGGTGCCCGAAGGCGGCTGGTCTTCCTACTGGTTTTACATGTTCCGGGTGGATGAGTCCCGGCTGTCCTGCACGCGGGATCAGTTTGCCCTCGCCCTCCGGGGGGAGGGTATTCCCGCAAGTCCCGGTTACATTCCCCACGTGCTGTACCGGCAAAAGATGTTTCGGGAGCGGCGGGCCTATCCCGGCAGCGATTTTCCTTTCTCCCTGTCGGACGTCTCCTATGAACCGGGACTCTGCCCCGTCGCCGAGCGGATTTTGGCGACGTCGATCCGCCTTCCCGTCAGCGAATTTTTTACGGAAAAGGACATCGACGACATGATCCGGGCGATCCGGAAAGTGGCGCGGTATTACGCCAAGGGGTGACGGCGGGGTTTTTCCGCCGGATTGCGGGACGCGGACTCGGCATGGTCTGCCGGAGGGAAGGCGGTACGGGTCTTCATGTCCGTCACGCCCGCACCTCACCGCAACCGGTGGCGCTTTTTCATGACGTTGGCGGCTTTGGGATCCGCATCTTTCGGAAAAATCTCGCGACGCGGGGGCGGGGAAGGACGGCCCCGTCCGGATTTTGGAGGATGCTAGTTTGACGGGAGTGAGCCTCGATGACGGCCGTTATCAGCGGGCGGGAGGAAGAGAGCATGAGGCTGCGGTTTCAGGGAGATCTGTCCGGCCTGGAGGCCGGATTGAAGGAGCTGGAAGCCGATCTTTCCTTTGTCCGGGATGGAAGGGGATTTCCCGTGGAAGTGGAGCGGATACCGGAAAGTCTGCTCCAGGTTGAGGTGGGGAAGGAGCGGGGGCGGATCCGGTTCCGGGAGCCCGTCCATTTCTACCGCGGGCTCGGCATCCTGATCGGTGCCCTCCGGGACGGAAAGACGGAGGCCGTGACGGAAAAGCCCCGGTTTGCGATGAACGGGGCCATGTTCGATTGTTCCCGGAACGCCGTGTTCCGGCCCGAGGTTCTGCGGCGGGTGATCCGGATCATGGCGTTGATGGGGCTCAACATGCTCATGCTGTACACGGAAGACACTTACACCGTGGAAGGGGAGCCCTACTTCGGATACATGCGCGGCCGCTATACGCCGGAGGAACTGAAGGAGCTGGACGAGTACGCCGCCCTTTTCGGCATCGAAATGATTCCCTGCATTCAAACCCTGGCCCACTTGGCCGCCTTTCTGAAGTGGGAGCCGGCGCGAAAGTACCGGGACACCGAGGACGTGCTCCTGGCCGGATCCGAGGACACCTACCGGCTGATCGAAGGAATGATCCGCTCCGTCTCCGGAACGTTCCGGAGCCGGCGCATCCACATCGGGATGGATGAGGCATTCGGCTTGGGAAGGGGGAGGTATCTGGACCGCTTCGGTTACCGGCCTCCCTTCGAGATCATGATGGATCATCTTGGGAAGGTGCTGGACATCACCTCCCGGTACGGGCTGAGGCCCATGATGTGGAGCGACATGTTTTTCCGGATGGGCTCTCCCGGCCACGAGTATTACGATTTGAGCGCGGAGATTCCCGGCGAGGCGGTCCGCCGGATGCCCGAGGGCATCCGGCTGGTGTACTGGGATTATTATCACGAAGATCCCGCCTTCTATGAGCAATTCATCGAAAAACACCGCTTACTGGGATCCGATCCCGTTTTCGCGGGAGGAGTGTGGACCTGGGCGGGGCCGGCGGTCCATTACGAGAAAACCTTCGCCGCCACCAACGCGGCCCTTTCCGCCTGCAAGCGGAAGGGGATCCGGGAGGTGTTCGCCACCTTCTGGGGGGATGACGGGGCGGAGACCAACATGTTGGCCGGCCTGCTGGGACTGCAGCTGTTCGCCGAACACGGCTACGCGGAACAGCCGGATCCGGAAACCCTGAAACGGCGCTTTGCCCTCTGCACCGGAGGCGATGCCGACGCTTTCCTCAACATGGGGAGATTCGACACCCTTCCCGGGGCGGACATGGGGGCGCTGATTCCCGATAACCCCTCCAAATTCCTGTTGTGGCAGGATGTGTTGATCGGCCTGTTCGACAAGCACCTGGAGGGGGCGGGTGCCGCGGAATATTACGATCGGCTGCACCGCCTTCTGAAGGCCGACCGGGACCGGGCCGGAAGGTGGCGGGAGCTCTTTGAGGTTCCCGTCCGGTTGAGCGCCGTACTGCGCATGAAATGCGACATCGGCCTGAGGATCAAGGCGCATTACGATCGCGGGGAAAAGGACAGGCTGGAGGCCGTCGCCCGGGAAGAACTGCCGAAATTGCACCGGGAGATCGACCGGTTGCGGAAGGCGCACCGAAAACAGTGGTTCAGCACCTACAAACCCTTTGGCTGGGAGGTGCTGGACATCCGATACGGAGGGCTGCTTGCCCGGGTGGAGACGGCGATGGAACGCCTCCTGGACTATTGCTCCGGAAGGATTTCCCGCATCGAGGAGCTGGAGGAAGAGCGGCTGGGATTCGACGGATTCCGCCCCGGACGGGACCCGGGCGTCGGCAAGGCCAATCTGTATTCCCGGATCGCTTCGGCCTGCGTCATGGGCTTCCGCTGAAGGGATGAAGCCGGCATGCCGAAGGGTTCCGCCTCCTTTCGCGACGGGTTTTCACTTTGGATTGGAGGGGACTCCGATGAATCCGGGCCGCCTGCTGCTGATCGCCGATTTGATCCCGCCGGGTCCGGAGGCGTTGGAACGGTTCGACGTGGGCGCCCAGGTGGAGGCGATCACCCGCTTGGGATTTAGCGCCCAGCACATCGAGGTGACCGATGTGACCGTCGGGGAGGCGGGGATCGCCTTTTTCGATTCCAAACATGCCCGCTTGAACCGGCGGGATCTCTTGAAGGAATACCGAAAGCACCACGGGCGGCGGGGGAGTTGGGACATCGTCTATTTCAACGTGCACTGGCTGAGCGGGGAATTGATGCCGCTTCATCCCGAATGGTTCCAGCGGGACGGCCGCGGGGGAATCATTCCCATCCCCTACGGAAGCGGAGGCTATTCCTGCATCAATTCCCCTTTCCGGGATTGGGCGATGGAAATGATCCGGGAAATCGGCATGTACGGGGTGAAGGGAATCTTCCTGGACGGCCCCGTGTTCAGTCCGAAGGGATGTTATTGCGATGCCTGCAGGGCGGGTTTTAAAGGACAACACGGGTTGGAATACGCGCCGGAACAGATGAAGGACCCTCTCGTCTTTCACAAGGTGTTGACCTTCAAGCAGGAGAGCATCGCCCGGTTTGTCCGGGATGTGCGAAAATCCCTGAAAAGCGTCAATCCGGACGCGGTGCTGTACATGAACGGACTCCCGCTGGGTCCGGGAACCTGCGGCCGGGACAACCGCCGGGTGGCCCCCTGGCAGGATGCCCTGCTCGCCGAGGGCGGGTTTTTGTCCGGGGATTTGCGGGATCTTCCGGTCTGGAAGCCCGCGGCTACGGCCAAATGGCTGGAAACCCAGGCGGAAGGGAAACCGACCATCGTCGCCGTCGCCGGGAGGCACGGCCCGTGGAACCGTTACCTGCTTCCCGCGGCGGAAACCTGGATCGCCTATGCCCTTTCCGTCGCCAACGGCGCCCATGTCTGGTACGGCATCTACGATGCGAACCGCGACGACCCGCGGATGAACACCGTAAGGGAAATCAACCGGCTTTTGTCCGCCCACTCCGATTGCCTGGCGCAGACCGCCTCGGTCGCCAGGGTGGCTTTGGTCTGGTCCCTGAAAAACGCCAATTTCTATCAGACCACCGCGGAGCAGCTGGATTTTGTGGAAGGGAAGGCGGTCCTTGAGCATCGGATGAAGAGCGATGCGAGGCGGGCCTTTAACGGATGGTTCGAGGTGCTGTCCCGTTCCCACCGCCTCTTCGACGTGATCGACGATCACTGCCTGGAGCGCGGCGGTTTGTCCCGTTACGAGCTGGTCATCCTCCCGAACGTGGCCTGCATGGGGGAGAAGGAGTGCCGGTCGATCCGGGATTACGTGGCGGAGGGCGGCAACGTCATCGCCACCTACGACACCGCCCTCTGGGATGCCTGGGGGAGGCCGCGGGAAACCCACCCCTTGAAGGAAGTGTTCGAGATCTCGGAGACGGAGGGAGCCGAGTATCTGCGCTGCGATCATGTGGCTTTGGAGCCGTCGCCGCTGACCGGGGGAATCGACCAATCGCTCATTCCCGCCCCGCACCTGCACATAAAGGTGGTTCCCGCGCCGGGGGCCCGGGCCCATATGCATTTCCAGGAAAAGCAACCCTCCAGCTACTGCGACCTGCCTCCGAAGACGGATCATCCGTTTCTCTTGAAAAACCGCTTCGGAAAAGGGACGGCGCTCCTGTTTACGGGAAACATCGACGCGATGTACGAAACCTACCGTTTTCCCGAACACGGCCGGTTGATGCGAAATGCCGTCGACGGGCTGAGCCGGCGTGACGTCCGGATGGATGAAGAATCGACCTCCCTCATTGTCAACGTTCGCGAAAAGGGAAACCGGCGGATTCTCCACTTGGTCAATTGCCCCCACGACGTCGGACGGCCGATCGAGCGGGTGAAGGAGCTAAGGGATGTGAAAATTTCCGTCCACACGGGGAGAAGGCCCCGATCCATCCGGACGATTCGGGGAGAGTGCGACCTTTCCTTTTCCTACGCGGAAGGATGGGTCTCTTTCCAAGTGCCGGAAGTGAGAGAGTATGAAGCCGCGGTGATCGATCTGCCGGGAAAAGGCGATGAACGCGGTTCGGACCGTTGATCTTAGGCTTGTTTGCTTCCGTTTGGTTTGTCGGCCTCCGGCATTGTCCAACCATGATTGGACCCATTTCCCATGCGGAAATGATTGTTCGCCATCCCCATTCCCTTTCGGGAGGCAGAAATTGCGCCCGATCGGCATCCCTTTGTCCGCCTTTGCCGGTCAGCCTGCGGAAGTGCGGCGGATCTGCTGCCGGTACGGGCGGATACGGGGACGATGTGGCGCCGTCAAAGGACGGAAAAATGGAGAGGAGAGAGGGACAATGATTAATATCCTGATCGTCGGCGCGGGAACGATGGGACGCATCCATGCCCAAGCCTTCGCGGGAATGAAGGATGCGCGCGTCAGCGGCATCGTCGACAGGGACGCGCGGCGGGCGGAAGAACTGGCGAAACCGGTTGGCGCTTCCCCTTTCACCACCTTTGAAGAGGCGATCAGGGAGGTTCCGGCGGAGGTGGTCGACATCTGCCTGCCCACTCCTTTTCACAAGCCCTTTGTTCTCAAGGCGGCGGATGCCGGAAAACATGTGATCTGCGAAAAACCCCTCGCCCGGAACCTCGAGGATGCACGGGAGATGATTGAAGCGTGCCGGGAAAAGGGGGTGGAGCTGTTCGTCGGACATGTGGTCCGGTTTTTTCCCGAATACGTGAGGGCCAGGGAGCTCGTGAAGAACGGAAGAATCGGCAACGTCACCGTTGTCCGCACCGGGCGCGGCGGAAGCTTCCCGGCGGGATGGAACGACTGGTATGCCGATTTTCATGCCAGCGGCGGACTGGTTTTGGATATGATCATCCACGATTTCGATTACCTCCGTTGGTGTTTCGGCGAAGTGGAGCGGGTGTTTGCCAAGGGTCTGACCGGCCGGGGTTACGCCCGCAGGGATTACGCGCTGGTCACCTTGCGGTTTCAAAGCGGTGTGATCGCCCATGTGGAGGGCATGTGGTCCCACGGAAGTTTTTCCTACCGTTTTGAGATCGCGGGGAAAACGGGCATTATCGCATATGACAGCGCGAAGGACCGGCCGCTGTTGGTGCGGGGGCACGGCAAGGAGGCATCCCTTCGCGGGGTGGAAGTTCCGGAAAGCCCGTTGAACGAAGATCCCTATGCCCGCCAATTGCGGCACTTCCTCCATTGTTTGAAGACCGGTGAACAGCCGGTTGTCACGGCGGAGGACGCGTACCGGGCGATGGAGATCGCTTTGGCGGCCCTCCGTTCCATCGAGACGGGAGAGCCGGTCAAGCCGGGGGAGCTCGTCTCCTGAACGGGACATTCTTTGTTTCCGGTGTGGATCTTTGCAGGTATCGGCCGCGGGCAAGTCTTTTGGTCAGGATGAATCGGGGGGTGGGACCGATGAAAGTGGGAATCATCAGTGTTGCTCATATGCATGCCTACAGTTATGCGCGGGCGCTAAAGCAATTGGAGGGCGTCGAATTGGCGGGGATCGCCGACCCCGACCAGGAACGGGGCGGGGCGGCGGCCCGGCGGTTCGGTGTCCAATTCTTTCCCGACATCGACGGTTTGTTGGACTCGGACATCGATGCGGTGATCGTCACCTCGGAAAACGTCAAGCACCGAGAGCATGTTCTGGCGGCGGCAAGGGTGGGAAAACACGTCCTGTGTGAAAAACCGCTGGCGACGATTCTGCAGGATGCCCGGGAAATGATCGAAGCCTGCAAGAAAAACGGGGTGGAGCTGATGACGGCTTTTCCGGTGCGGTTCAATCCTTCGATCGCCCGGGCCAGGGAGATGATCAAGGAGGGACGGTTGGGCAGGATTCTGGCCATCAAAGGAACGAATCGGGGAAAAAACCCGGGCGGTTGGTTTGTCGATCCCTCGCTGTCGGGGGGAGGGGCGGTGATGGACCATACGGTTCACGTTGTCGATGTGATGCGTTGGTTCATGGGAAGCGAGGTGCGGGAAGTTTACGCCGAAGTGGACCGCTTGCCTTCCGCCGGCGGGATCGACGAAGCGGGCATCCTGACCATGGAATTCGACAACGGAGTCTTTGCCACCCTGGATTGCAGCTGGTCGCGGAACCGGGCGTTTCCGACCTGGGGGGATGTGACGCTGGAGATTGTCGGCACCGAGGGGGCGCTGTCGGTTGACGCCTTCGCGCAAAAGCTTCACGTCTACACCGATGATCAGGGCGTCAGTTGGGATTATTGGGGTGACGACATGGATGTCGGCATGATCCGCGAATTCGTCGTCAGCATTCGTGAAGGGCGGTCGCCGTCGGTAACCGGGGAAGACGGGCTGAAAGCCGTCGAAGTGGCGCTGGCGGCCTACCGGGCCGCAGAGACGCAGACTCCGGTAATTCTCCGCTGAGGATGGGGACTTGCTTCTTATTTGGGTGGTGGCGAGGAAACGAAAGAGGGGGATTAGGCGATGCGGGGAAGGAAGACGATGCTCGCTCTGGCGTGCGTCCTGGTCTTGACGGGGGGAGTTTTGGCCTGTTCATCCCCCGAAGCGGAGCGGGGAGATTCCGGAGACAAAAAATACACCATCACATCCTTCGATTTTCTCTTTACGGACATTCCCCCCAAGGACGGCCGGGGGTTGAAGATGATCAACGAACGGTTCAATGTCGATTACCGGAGAGAGTACGCAGTGGTTACGGAATATAACGAAAAGCTGACCGCCCGCGTCGCTGCGGGGGACATCCCCGATGTGATCGGTTTCAGCATGGAGGAAGACCGGGGCAATTACGTCAAATGGGCGAAACAGGGAGCGTTTTTGCCCTTGAACGAGTACATCGACGACTATCCCACCCTGAAAATGGTGCCGAAGGAGGTGTGGAACGCCGTCACGGTCGACGGAAAGATCTACGCGATCCCCAAGTATTATCCCAAAAAATATCAGATCACGCCGATCATCCGCAAGGATTGGCTGGATAAACTGGGCCTGAAGATGCCCACCAATTTCGAAGAGTTGAAAGAGGTGGCCATCGCCTTCGCCAAACGGGACCCGGACGGAAACGGCAGGGACGACACCTACGGACTGGCATTCGGGGAAAAGAACTTGATCAATTTTTATCACTTCGGCACCTATTGGGACGCCGATGCCTGGTACCACAAAAACGAGAAGGGACAGTACATCCCGGGAATCATCAGCGACGCCCGGAAAGAGTGGATCCGGGTGATGGCCGAACTGTACAAGGCCGGAGCGATTCAGAAGGATTTCGTTCTGCTGAGTCACAATGAAGCCAACACCAAGGTTTTTTACGCGGGGAAGGCGGGGATATTCTTCGGTGCCCCGCGGGGGATGGCGGATGATTACATGAAGGCCCTGAAAAAGATCCATCCCGGGGTGGAGCTGGCCCCGATCCCCCCTTTCAGGGCGCCCGACGGCTCCAGGGGATACACGGCGGGTTCCGGCTTCTACACCGCCTCCGCCCTCTCCGCCAAACTGGCCGATGACCCGGGCAAGGTGCGCCGGATCCTGGAGATCATCGACTTCGGCCGCAAATTTTATCCTCCGGAGCAGCAAAACCCGAAAAACAAGGATTTTGATTGGCTGTACGGAAACGAGGGAACGGGATACCAAATGGTGGACGGAGCGCCGACCTTGCCCGAGGGGAAAAAGGGGCTGGCCCCCTGGAACTAC
Source organism: Planifilum fulgidum (assembly GCF_900113175.1). Taxonomy (NCBI): domain Bacteria; kingdom Bacillati; phylum Bacillota; class Bacilli; order Caryophanales; family Thermoactinomycetaceae; genus Planifilum; species Planifilum fulgidum. The sequence goes on from NZ_FOOK01000018.1 coordinate 47,579, forward strand.
ATGATCGACAGAAGCATGTGGGCTCCCAGCGATGAAGCCAATCAATACCACCGGACGTACAAGACGAAGGAGTACCGGAAGCTGGCGAAGGAACTGGAAGAGATGCACGCGCGCATCCCACACTACGACAATCCCATCCACCAGGTGTATTCCGAAACCTTCATTGAAAAAGGGCAGGAAATCACGCTCAAACTGCTGAACGAACAGGCCCGCATCATCACGGGCGACCGCCCCCTGTCCGACTGGGATCGGCTGGTTCAGGAGTATTTGGAGGCGGGCGGAGCACAGATCATCGAAGAAGTGAACCGCGAGATCAGGAAAAACAACATCCGGCCCGGTTGGAAATGATTCCGGGAGCTGCCGCGTCAGAAGGTCCGAAAACGGATAAAAGGGCGATTTATCCGACGGAAAACGCGTCCTTCCGCGCCGAGGTGGAGGTGGAATTTCGGATGGCAAGTCCGGAAAAGAAGCCGCTGGTCGAAGAGGCAAGAGGGGAGAGGACGTCGGGGTTTATCCGCTGGTTTGGATCCCTGGGGCCGGCGGTCATTACCGCCGCGCTGGTGCTGGGTCCCGGAAGCCTGACGGTGTCCACCAAACTGGGTGCCATGTACGGATATCAGGTGCTGTGGATTGTCGTCTTGGCGACGCTTTTCATGATGGTTTTCACCGAGATGGGCGCGCGGATCGGGATGGCTTCCGATTCATCCCTCCTCACCCTCGTCCGGCGGAAGTGGGGATCGCCGGCGGCGGTTCTCATCGGGGCGGGTTCGTTTCTGATCACCTCTTCCTTTCAGGCCGGCAATGCGATGGGGACGGGAATCGCCTTCGGAACGCTGACCGGAATCCCCGCCCCCCTCTGGACGCTTCTTTTCACGTTCTTGGCGATCGCTTCGCTGTTTCTGAAAAACTTCTATCGGTTTCTGGAAAAGGCGATGTTGTGCCTGGTCGGTCTCATGCTCGCCTCCTTCCTCTTCACCCTGCTGACGGTGAGGCCGGATCCGGCGGCGGTGGCGGGCGCCCTCATCCCCCGCGTTCCGGAAGGGTCCTTCGCGCTGATCACCGCTTCCTTGGCCACGACGTTTTCCATCGTCGGCGCCTTTTACCAGTCCTATTTGGTTCAGGAAAGGGGATGGGGCCGGGAGAACGTCAAGGAAGGGGTGCGGGAAAGTTACTCGGGAATCTTCTGTCTGGGCCTGATCTCCGCCATGGTGATGGTTTGCGCCGCGGCCGTCTTGCTTCCCCAGGGCATTCGGGTGAACTCCGTCGTCGAAATGGGCAAAACGCTGGAACCCCTTTACGGAGGCACCGCCACCGCCGTTTTCACCCTCGGCCTGTGGGGAGCCGCCTTCTCTTCCCTGATGGGGAATGCGGCGATCGGAGGCGCCTTGCTGGCCGATGCCCTGGGATGGGGTTCCCGCTTTCACGGGATGCGGGTGAAAGGATTGGTGGTGGCGGTCATGCTGATCGGCGCCGCCGTCGCTCTGGCCTTCGGAAATGCACCCCTGGAACTGATCGTGACGGCCCAGCTGATCACCGTCGTGATCGTTCCCCTGATCGGAACGGCGATGTTCCGGATTGCCGGCGACCGGACCCTCATGGGGGATCTTGCGATTTCGGCCGTCAAGAAGCGAATCGGCGGGGTGGGTCTTTTCGTCCTTTATTTTCTGTCTCTATACACCCTGGGAAATTTGATCCGCGATCTGTTCGGCTGACGCCGCCTCGGGAATCAATTTAAGACAATTAAAAGACTTGTCTTGATATCCTCGTCCCCACTTATAATAGAAGTGAGCCCATCCATCCAGAATCTTCCGAATCAATCGTTTCCTTCGAATAGTCCGTACAAGGAGTCGTTTCGGGGGAAAAACCGGAGGGAGGAGTCGCGATGCGGAGGTTTCGCCGGTGGATCGCTTGGATGTGTGTGTTGGCGCTGACGGGGTCCCTTCTGGCGTGTTCGTCCCGGGACGCGGAAGACGCGGATTCCAAAGACAAAAAGTACACCATCACCTCCATCGATTTTCTGTATACGGACATCCCTCCCAAGGACGGCCGGGGCGTGAAGATGATCAACGAGCGGTTCAACGTGGATTACCGGCGGGAGTACGTGGTTTACACCGAGTACGTCCAGAAGCTGACCGCCCGGGTGGCCTCCGGGGACATTCCCGACGTGATCGGTTTCGAGGGGAGCATCGACCGGACCAACTTTTTCAAGTGGGCGAAGCAGGGAGCGTTTCTCCCCCTGAACGATTACATCGATGATTATCCCACCCTGAAGATGGTGCCGAAGGAGGTGTGGAACGCCGTTTCCGTCGACGGAAAGATTTATGCCATTCCCAAATACTATCCCCAAAATTATCTGCTCACGCCGATCATCCGCAAGGATTGGTTGGACAAACTGGGCCTGAAGATGCCCACCAATTACGAGGAACTGAAGGAAGTGGCCATCGCTTTCGCCACCAAGGATCCGGACGGAAACGGCAAGGATGACACCTACGGCCTGGTGTTCGGGGAAAAGCTTTGGCCGAATTATCATTTCGGCACCTACTGGGACGCCGATGCCTGGTACCACAAAAACGAGAAGGGGCAGTACATCCCGGGGATCATCAGCGACGCCCGAAAAGAGTGGATCCAATTGATGGCCGAGCTGTACAAGGCCGGTGCGATTCAGAAGGATTTCGTCCTCCTCAATCCCAATGAGGCCAACACCCGCGTGTTTTACGCGGGGAAGGCGGGGATCATGGTGGGAGCCCCCCGGGGGATGTCGGACGATTACATGAAGGCTCTGAAAAAGATCCATCCCGACGCGGAATTGGCCGCCATTCCCCCCTTTGAAGCCCCTGACGGCTCCCGGGGTTACACGGCGGGGTCGGGCTATTACACCATGACCGCCCTGTCCGCCAAGCTGGCCGATGATCCGGGCAAGGTGCGCCGCATATTGGAGATCATCGACTTCGGCCGCAAGTTTTACCCCCCCGATCAGCAGAAGCCGGAAAACAAGGATTTTGACTGGCTTTACGGCAATGAGGGAACCGGGTACCAGATCGTGGACGGGGTTGCGACACCCCCCGACGGGAAAAAGGGGCTGGCTCCCTTCAACTATCTGATCGACAACAAGATGTGGGCGCCCAGCGACGAGGCCAACCAATACCACCGGACATACAAGACAAAGGAGTACCGGAAGCTGGCCAAGGAACTGGAGGAGATGCATGCCGGCATCAAGCACTATCAAAATCCGATCCATCAGGTGTACTCCAAAACCTTCGTCGAAAAGGGGCAGGAGATCACCGAGAAATTGCTGAATGAACAGGCCCGGATGATCACCGGCGATTTGCCCCTTTCCGAATGGGACCGGCTGGTGAAGGAATATCTGGATTCCGGCGGAGCGCAGATTATCGAGGAAGTGAACCGGGAGATTCAGAAGAACAACATTCAGTCCGGCTGGAAATGAGAAGCAAATCCCCCTCAACATCCGCCCGGGAGAGCCGGCTTCGATCCGCCCGGTTCTCCCGCCGCCATCTGAATCCGCTTGAAAAAGTCCGGGGCGACTTTGCCGCTCGGCAAAAGGACGCGGCGGACCGGCCTGTTCCGGATGCGGAAGGGCCGCCCACCCTTTGCACGGAGAGGAGAGGAACGGCGATGGAAAGTCTTGAAGAGTTGGAACGAATCCTGACGGAACCCTCGGACCGGCTGGTTCGCGACGTGTCCCGGCTGGACGGGGATCTGATCATTCTGGGCGTCGGGGGGAAAATGGGTCCCGGACTGGCAAAATTGGCCAAGAAGGCCTTTGAACGGGCCGGGCTGAAGCACAGGGTGATCGGCGTGTCCCGCTTTTCGGACCAAGGGGTTCGCGAGGAACTGGAGCGAAGCGGGGTGGAGACGATTTCCGCCGATCTCCTGGAAGAGGATCAACTGCAGGCCCTGCCCGACGCCAAATATGTGATTCACATGGTCGGTCGGAAGTTCGGCACCAAAGGCAAGGAACACCTGACCTGGGCGTTGAACGCTTATCTTCCGGGAAGGGTGGCCCTGAAGTACCGGAATGCCCGGATCGTTTCCTTTTCCACCGGAAACGTGTACCCCCTCGTGAAACTGGCGCAGGGGGGCGCGACGGAGGAGGACCCGCCCCGGCCGACCGGCGAGTATGCCCAGTCCTGCCTGGGCCGGGAGCGGGTATTCGAATACTTTTCCCGGAAGTACGGGATTCCGATGTTGCATTTTCGCCTCAATTACGCCATCGAAATGCGTTACGGGGTGCTTTTGGAAATCGCCCAGGCGGTGCGGCAGAGGCAGCCCATCGACCTCCGCATGGGCCAGGTCAACGTGATCTGGCAGGGAGACGCCAGCGAAATGGCCATCCGTTCCCTTCTGCACTGCCAGTCGCCGCCCAAGATTCTGAACGTGACGGGACCGGAAAGCATTCCGGTCCGATGGCTGGCCCGGGAATTCGGCCGCCGGTTCAAGGTGGAGCCGATTTTTGAAAATGAAGAGGAGGACAGCGCCCTCCTGAGCAACGCGTCGGAAGCCCATCGGCTGTTCGGCTATCCCCGGGTGTCCCTCCGGCAGATGATCGAGTGGACGGTGAAGTGGCTTGAGACCGGGGGCGTCATCTACAATAAGCCGACGCATTTTCAGGAACGGGAGGGAGAGTTTTGAGATGGCGAACGAGCCCTTGTCCCCAAGGCTAAGGGAAGCGTTGCGCGACGGCCTGGTGATTCCCGCCCATCCCCTGGCCCTGAACGCCTCCAGGCGCCTGGATGAGCGGAGACAGCGGGCGTTGACCCGTTATTATGTCGAAAGCGGCGCCGGAGGGGTGGCGGTGGGGGTTCACACCACCCAGTTCGCCATCCGCAAACCGGGAATCGACCTGCTGGAACCGGTGCTCCGCCTGGCGGCGGAAGAGGTGGAGCGGATGAATCCGGATCGCCCCGTTTTGCTGGTGGCGGGGATCTGCGGGGAGACGGAGCAGGCTCTCCGGGAAGCGGAATTGGCCCGGAAGCTGGGCTATCACCTGGGGCTGCTCAGCCCCGGGGGGCTCGGTCATCTCAGCGAGGAGGCCCTTCTCGAGCGGGCCGAGCGGGTGGCCGAAGTGATCCCCCTGTTCGGCTTTTACCTGCAGCCGGCCGTCGGCGGGCGGGAACTCTCCTTCGATTTTTGGCGGGCGTTTGCGGAGATCCCCGGGGTGGAGGCGATCAAGATCGCCCCCTTTGACCGGTACCGGACGGTGGATGTGGTCCGGGCGGTGTGCCACTCGTCCCGCCGGGACGAAGTCGCCCTGTACACCGGCAACGATGACAACATCCTGGCGGATCTGTTGACCCCGTTTCGCTTCCACATCGGCGGAAAGATCGTGGAAAAGCGGATTGTCGGCGGACTTTTGGGACAGTGGGCGGTCTGGACCCGGAAGGCGGTGGAGCTTTTGGAACAGGTGAAGCGGGTTCGGAATCAAAACGCGATTCCGCCCGAATTGCTCGCCCTGGGGAGCCGGCTGACCGATGCCAATGCCGCTTTGTTCGATGCGGCCCATCGTTTCCGCGGCTGCATTCCGGGGATTCACGAGGTGCTCCGCCGCCAGGGGCTTCTGGAGGGGCGATGGTGCCTCGATCCGGAGGAGGAGTTGTCACCGGGCCAGATGGAGGAAATCGACCGGGTGTGTCGGGCGTATCCGGATCTTGCCGACGATGCCTTCGTGCGCCAAAATCTGCGGCGCTGGCTGGAGGTGTGAAAGTGCCATGGGCGGATGGGCCGGGGCTCTTGTGAAGGCGGGGGAATGGGCGCTCCGCCTGGCGTGTCTGAATCTTCTCTGGATCCTGTTCACCTTCCTCGGTGGCGGGGTCCTGGGACTGTTCCCCGCCACGGCGGCCGTCTTTTCGATGATCCGCAAAGGGTTGAGGGAAGAGTGGACGTTTCCGATGTTTCGCACCTTTTGGTCGTTCTACCGCGCCGATTGGGTTCCCATGAACATCCTGATGGTCATCTATTCGGTGATGGGACTGGGACTTTTCCTCGACTTCCGCCTGGTTCGGGAGTGGGAGGGGGCGGCGCAGCCGTGGGTCGTCCTCTTCCTGATTTTCGCCCTTTCCGTCTATCTCCTGTCCCTGCTCCATCTCTTCCCCCTCTATGCCCACTATCGGCTGAAGCTGCGCGAGTACGTCCTGCAATCCTTTTTGATCACCCTGTATCGACCGCTGGCCTCCGTGTTGATGGGGGGTGCCGTGTATTTAATGTGCGCCGCCATGTCGTGGCTGCCCGGCACCCTTCCGGTGTTCGCGGTGAGCCTTCCCGCCACGGTGGTCATGGCGTTTTCCCTTCGCACCTTCCGTTCGATCGATCCGACGGCCGCCGCCCCCAAAGCGGGTTGGGCAGGGGCCGAAAAAAAACAGTCCTGAGGGGGGAAGCGGCGTGGAAGTGGCTCTGGGGGTGGATATCGGAGGAACGAAAGTGGCCGCCGGTCTGGTCAGCGCCGCCGGGGAATGCCTGCATTACGCGGAACTGCCCAGCGCTTCCGAAGACGGCGACGAGATGTTTCGGCAGGTGATGAGGGCCATCCGGGAAGTGATGTCGGAGGCGGGGGTGTCGCCCGCCGGCATCCGCGGGATCGGCGTCGGCGTTCCGGGAAAAGTGGACCGGGAGAAGGGGGTGGCGGTCATGCAGAACAATCTCCCCTGGCGCCATTTCCCCTTGGCGGATCGGATCCGGGAGGAGATCCCCGTCCCGGTGGTGCTGGACAACGATGTGTGCATGGCCGCCCACGGGGAGTGGATGAAACGGGGGGGATCGGTGGAGGAGACCTTCGTCTATTTCACGATCAGCACCGGGATCGCCTGCTGCACCATTCATCGCGGGCGGATTCTCCGGGGAGCGGGTTTTTCCGGAGAAATCGGCCTGGCGGTTTTTTCCGGGGAGGGGGGCCGGCTGGAGAAGAAGGCGGCGGGTCCGGCGATCGGAAGGCTTGCGGGCGGGAAAGGACCGGAAGCTTCCAGGCGGGCGATGCGCCGCTTCCGGGAGGGCGATCCCCGGATGGTTGCGGCGATGGACGGGGTGATCGAAGCGTGGGCCCGGGGATTGTACGCGATTATCTGCCTGTTGGATCCCCACCGGCTGGTGCTGGGGGGAGGAGTGATCCACCGCAATCCGTTCCTGCTGGATGAAATCCGCCGGCGCTTGGAATCCTTGGTCATCCCCGAACAGCGTCCGTCGCTTGAGCGGTTGTCCCTCACGACCCTGGGGGAGAGGGCGGGATGCATCGGGGCCGGTCTGCGGGTGCTGCGGGGAGAAACCGTTTCGTCCTGAGGGGGTGGAGGCATGGAAATCCGGAAACCAACCGGGACGGGCCCCGAAATCGGCAGGAGGGTCAAGGCGGTCAAGCGGCGCAGGACCCGTCCCCTTTACCGTCACTGGCATCTCTACCTGCTGATTTTGCCGGGGCTTCTCTATTTTCTCGTCTACAGGTACCTCCCCATGTTCGGGTTGGTGATGGCCTTCCAGGATTTCAGCCCCTTTTTGGGCTTTTTCGACAGCCCCTGGGTCGGTCTCAAGCATTTTAGGACGATGTTCGAGGATGAAGAGGCGCTCCGGGTGATCTGGAACACCCTGGAGATTTCCCTGCTCCAGATTTTGTTCGCCTTTCCGCTGCCCATCATCCTGGCCCTGATGATCAACGAGCTGCGCAATGCGGTGTACAAGCGGCTCATCCAGTCCATGGTCTATCTGCCCCACTTCCTGTCTTGGGTGGTGGTGGTGGGGATTTTCGTCGTCTTCCTCAAATCGGACGGCATTGTGAACCAGCTTCTGCAAGCGCTGGGGATCGGCCAGATTCCCTTTCTCACCAGCCCGGAATGGTTCAAGCCCCTCATCGTGTTCCAGGTGATTTGGAAGGAGTCGGGGTGGGGAACCATCATCATCCTGGCCGCCCTGGCGGGGGTCAATCCCCAACTGTACGAGGCGGCGGTGATCGACGGCGCCAACCGCTGGCAGCAGATGTGGCACATCACCCTGCCCGCCATTCGCAGCACCATCGTCATTTTGCTGATCCTGCGGCTCGGCTCGGTGATGGATACCGGTTTTGAGCAGATTTTCCTGATGCTGAACCCCTTTACGATGGAAGTGGGGAACGTTTTGGACACCTATGTTTATTTCAAAGGGATTCAGCAGGGGGATATCAGCTTTGCAACGGCGGTGGGATTGTTCAAAGGGGCGGTCGGCCTGATCCTGGTGGTGATCGCCAACCGCCTGGCGAAGCGGTTCGGTGAAGGGGGAATCTACTGAAGGAGGGAAGGGCGTGAGGTATCGAAGCACCGCCGGAAAAATCGCGGATGCCATAAACGCCTTTGTGCTGTTGCTGATCGCGCTGTCGATGCTGTTTCCCTTTGTCTACATTTTCGCCGTATCCTTTTCCAGCCTGGAGGAGGTGCTTCAGAACGAACTGCTGCTCTGGCCCAAGGAATGGGTGACCGACGCCTACCGGTACATCCTTTCCTCCGAGCAGTTCATCCGGTCCTTTTTTGTCACGGTGTTCGTCACCGTGGTCGGAACCTTTGTCAACATGGCCTTCACCACCACCATGGCTTACGGCTTGTCCCGGCCGGTGCCCGGACAAAAGCCGCTCCTGTTCATGGTGGTATTCACCTTGCTGTTCAGCGCGGGGATGATCCCCACCTACATGGTGGTCCGGGCGACGGGGCTGATCGACAGCCTGTGGGCCCTGATTCTCCCGGCGGCCATCAATCCCTTCAATCTGATCGTCATGCGCCAATTCTTCCTCAACATACCGGAGGAGCTGCACGAAGCGGCCATCATCGACGGGGCGAACCACCTGCAGATTTTCTGGCGGATCATCCTGCCCCTGTCCAAACCGGCCCTGGCCGCCATCAGCCTGTTTTACGCCGTGGTCCATTGGAACAACTATTTTGCGGCGATTCTGTACATCAACGATCCCGCCAAGTGGCCCCTGCAGGTGGTTCTTCGGCAAATCGTCATCGTCAATGAACCGAATGCGGCGCTCCGGGGCGGACAGCAGATGATCGAAAATCCGCCTCCTCCCGAAACGGTGCAGATGGCGGCGATCCTGCTCGCCACCCTGCCGATTCTGTTCGTTTATCCCTTCTTGCAGAGGTATTTTGTCAAGGGAGTCATGCTGGGTTCGGTGAAGGAATGAACGCATGGATGCGGCGCGATCCTTTTTCCAAAGGGGCGCATCGAGATGGGCGCCGGTTTTTTTTGGATGGCTGGGCGGAACCGGTCTTTTCTGCGGGGGCTTTTCGCATGGAGGAAGGCGTGGGTCCCATCCCCCGCGGCGGCGGCCTGCCCCCCTCCTGAAGACCTCCCGGGGGATGATTTGCTTGGCTGACCCAGCCGGCATGGACGGGGCGAAAAACCCTTTTTGCGGGCCAAAGAGAACCTGCCTTTGGTTTCCGGTGCCGGTTTTTCTTCATTCTGGCCCGGATTTGCCGTATACTGATTTTGAGCGATTTTACCGGATGGACGGAGGACCGGGAGGCTTTGTCATGCGCCATGAAACAGTGGATCTGATTTTTAACGCCGCCATTGAAGTCTTTGCCGAAAGCGGTTTCGACCAGGCGAAAATGGACGACATCGCAAGGGCGGCCGGAGTCGCGAAAGGGACCATTTATTACCACTTTAGGAGCAAAGAGGAATTGTTCGTCGGGTTGATGAATGAAGGGGTTCAAAAGCTGATAGACCGCGCCAGACAGTATCTGAAATTGCATAAATCGCCGACGGATCAATTGCTGGCCCTGGTGGAGAATCAGATTCATTTTTATGTGCAGAACGGGAAACTCGCCAAATTGTTGCTGAACGAAGCCTTCGGAACCAAGACGAGACAAGTCCAGTTCCGGAGAAAGATCGGTGAATATTTGCAGCTGATCGAGGAAGTGATGATCGAAGGGAACCGGCTCGGCGAATTTCAGATCAAGCATGTTCCGGAAACGGCCAGTGCCATTTTCGGGGCGGCCAGTGTCGTGGTGCTGCAAAAATTGTACAGCATGGAAGAAGTGGATCCCGCCCGGATTGAGCGCGATATTCCTCCGATGGTCGAAACGGTCCGGCGCATGGTCTTGTGCGGCATTAAAGATTCCACCTATTGCTAAGAAATTCAGGCCTTGTGTGGGAATGGGAAAGTAGTATAATATCTTTTGTACTGACCAGTCAGTTTAACCCATTCCCGTTAGGAGTGGAAGGATGAAAGGGAGGAAAGAGAATCGTTTTTTGCTTCTTTCCGGGCTTCGCGACTTGGAGAGACTGTGGGCCTTCAAGCCCATGCGGATGGGGTTGATCGGCATTCTGCTGGTTCCCCTGGTGTACTGCGTCATTTATCTGTCCGCCTTTTACGATCCCTACGAGAATCTGCAATACCTGCCGGTGGCCCTGGTGAATGAGGACCGGGGAGCCGTTCAGGACGGAGAGAAAATCCATGTCGGCGATGAGCTGGTTGAGGAGTTGCTGAAAGACCCCAAAGTGAAATGGGAAGTGACCGACAGGGAGAAAATGGAGGAAGGATTTGACAAAGGCGCTTATTACATTGGAATCGTCATCCCCCGAAATTTCTCACAGGCCGTGATCTCCGTGGACTCCCCGGAGCCGCTGAAGGGGCAATTGGAATACCATGTGGACAAAAGCAACAACTATCTGTCCGGGACGATCGGAGATTCCATCCGGCGCGAGCTGGAGATCAGCCTGGATGAAAAGTTGAGCAAAATCTTTCTGGATCATTTGTTTGCCCGCATCTCCGATTCGGTGGAAGAGCTGCAAAAAGCGGCAGAGGGAGCGCGCCTGTTGGCTGAAAAAACCGGTGATGCCCGCTCCGGTTCCCAAACCCTTGCCGAGGGATTGTCCAGGCTGGACCGGGGCGCCTCCAAAATCCTCGATTCTCTCCGGCTTCTGAACCGAAAAGCCGTCCAGGCGGAACAGGAGATCGACAAGATTCCGATTGAGGAATTGGAGAAGGCGCAACGGATCATTCATCAGGTGAACGACGAGATTCAACGGATCGCCAGGCTTCCCCTGCCTGAGACTCCGCCGGACATCCGGAACCTTTTTCTGGAGGAACGGCGGTCGGCGGAAAGGGCCGGGGATGGTGTCCGGAGAACACAGGAGGCTTTAAACCGGCTGATCGAGAAACATCCGGAACTGGCGGAGGATCCCGCTGTCCTTTCCATGAAGGAATCGCTTAGACAGGCGGAGGCGGGCAATGCGTCGGGACTGAGACGCCTTGAGGAGATCGACCGGGCCGTTCCCGAATGGGAAAAGCATTGGAAGAAATTTTTAAATGAAAGGCAAAAAGTTGCGGATCAGGCCAACCGCTTGACGGAGCGAGTGGATCAGGCGGTGGCGAAAGCCAAGGAGCTGAAGGATCAGTCCGGGCGGTTCATACAGGCCGCCTCCCGGCTGACCGACGGGCAGGAGCAGCTGGTGAGCGGCATCCATCAATTGGAGGACGGGGCGGGAACCTTGTCGGAGGGATTGGGGAAAATCCAATCCGGACAAAGGGATTTGGCTCAGGGGCTGAGGGACGGCGCGGAGAAAGCGAAGGAGCAGGTTGAGGATTCCGGAAAAAAGGGGGAAGTGATTTCCGATCCGGTCCAATTCAAGGAAAAGGTGCATCATGAAGTTCCGAACTATGCGACCGGCTTTGCCCCCTATTTCATTTCCCTTTCGCTTTGGGTGGGAGCCATGCTTCTGTTCACCGCGGTCGATCTGTACCGGGTGTTTCCGGATCGCGGGGAGCCGCTTTCCGTGCCGGCCGCCGCTTTGATCGGCCTGTGTCAGGCCGTGCTGCTCATCACCGCCGTCGTATGGGGGCTGGGAATTCAACCGGAACTTCCGGCATGGCTGTTTCTGTTCGGCATTCTGATGTCCGTCACCTTCGTCGCCCTCAACTACATGCTCATTGCGCTGTTGGGAAATGCGGGCCGCTTTTTGTCGATTGTCATTTTGATGCTCCAGCTGGCCTCCAGTGCCGGAACCTATCCCGTCGAGCTTTTGCCCGACTTTTTCCGCTCGATCCACGAATACTTGCCCATGACCTATTCCGTCCAGGGGCTGCGCGCGATCCTGTCCAGCGGAAATTTGGATACGGTGGTTCGCTGCGCCCACGTGTTGCTCGGATTTCTGACCGCGGCGGTTCTGCTCGCCCAATTTCATCTTCAGATCGCAAAACCCTGGATGATAAAAGAAGCGCACCGGATCAAGGGGCTCTTCGGCCGCGCGTAAAGAAAGCGCCCGGTTTTTTCCGGGCGCTTTTTAGCCGCCTGAAATAGCGGCCCCAAAAAGCGCATACTAAATGGGACACCTCTTTTTTCGGCTTTTTTCGGAGCGATCGATTTCCCCCGATCGCCGGATTTCGTCCTCGCTTTTCCCCTGCAAACGGGCCGCCCGGGCCAATTGGATATTTTTTGTGCTATCATGATGGGTGAAGATGCCGGGCCCATGCGCCTGTGGACGCACAACGAGGTGGAAGCGGGGTTACATGATGGGAAAACGGATCCTGGTGGTTGATGACGAGCCGTCCATTGTCAAGTTGGTCCAATTCAACCTGGAAAAGGAAGGTTTTCGGGTGGACTGCGCCTATGACGGACAGACCGCGCTGGAGATGGCGGAGCGGGAGCCGCCGGACTTGATGGTGCTGGATCTGATGCTTCCCAAGATGGACGGGCTGGATGTATGCCGAAAGCTGCGCAAACGGGATGTGCACATCCCCATTTTGATTCTGACGGCGAAGTCGGACGAATTTGACAAGGTGCTCGGCCTGGAACTGGGCGCCGACGATTACATGACGAAGCCCTTCAGCACGCGGGAACTCATCGCCCGGGTGAAGGCGATTCTGCGCCGGATGGAAGCGGTTCGGGAAGCGGGGAACGCGATGGAGCGGGACGGCCGCATTCGGGTGGGGGATTTGCTCATCGATGTGGACGCCCATGAAGTGCTCCGGAAGGGAGAGACCGTTGACCTGACCCCGAAGGAGTTTGAGCTCCTGGTTTATCTGGCCCGGCATCGGGGCAAGGTCCTCTCCAGGGACCAGCTCTTGAATGCCGTGTGGAATTATGATTTTATGGGGGATTCCCGCATCGTCGACGTACACGTCAGCCACCTCCGGGAAAAAATCGAGCCCGATTCGAAGCATCCCGTCTACATCAAGACCGTTCGGGGAATCGGGTACAAGTTTGAGGGACCCAGGGAAAAATGAGGACGCTGCACGCACAGATCAAATCGATGTTTCTTTTGTGGATCGGCCTGTCCGTTCTCGCTTCCGGCCTGTTCGTCACGTGGCTTTTGGAAAATTCCTACCGGGAGTCCCTGATGAACCGGGCGGCCAAAGAGGCGGCTTTGGCCGTCGAGGCCCTGGAGAAGAAGGGGGGCGCAACGGCTCAGGGTGCGGCGGAGCAACTGGGACGGACCCTCGACGCCCGGGTGTTGATCGTGGGACGGGACGGGAAACTGCGGGGGGATTCGGAGAAGGACCCGGGGGATGCGAGCCGTTTTGTCGGACATCCCGAGGTGCGGCGGGTCCTGCGGTCCTCCCCGGAACAACCCGTCTCCTATATCCGGGACGGCCGAATCCACGTGGCGGCTCCCCTGGCGCGGGGCGCGAGCGGGGCGGAGGCCCTCCTGATCGTGTATGATCCGGAAAAGGAGAAGACTTCCCTGCGCCATGCGGTATATTCCCTGGTGGGCGGTCTGGCCGTCGCCTATGTTCTCGCGGCTTTCGCCAGTTCCCGCCTGGCCAGGCGGTTGACACTCCCCCTCGCGGAGATCGCCCAGGTGGCCGTCGATATCGCCCAGAATCAGTTCCACCGCCGGGTGAAGGTGAAGGGTCGGGATGAGATCGCCCGACTGGGCGAAGCGATCAACCGGATGGCCAGGAGCCTGCAGAATCAGATGGATGCCCTGCGTCAGAGCGAGCGACGCCTGGCCAGCGTCATCGACACGATGGACAGCGGGCTGCTATTGGTGGATGCCGACGGAAAGGTGAACCTGGCCAACCGGGCCTTTGAAAACATGATCGGGGTGCAGGCCCGAAAAATAGTGGGCAAGCCCTACACCAAGCTGACGTATCCCTATGAACTGGCCTCCCTCATCGACCAGTGCAGGGAAACCGGCGGACGTATCCGGGAAGAGCTCCACGTGTATTATCCCGAGGAGCGCATCTTGTCCGCCCATTTCGCCCCGATGGAAGGGGAGAGGGGGGTCGAGGGGGTGGTCGGCGTGTTTCACGACATCACGGCCATCCGCCGCCTGGAGAAGATGCGTTCGGAATTTGTGGCCAATGTTTCCCACGAGCTGAAAACCCCGATCACTTCCCTGCGGGGGTTTGCCGAAACCCTGCTGGACGGAGCGATGAACGATCCCGAGACGTGCCGGGAATTCCTTCAGATCATCCACGACGAGAGCCTCCGCCTTCAGCGGCTGGTCAGCGATATTCTGGATCTTTCCCGCATCGAGTCAAAACTGCCGCTGAAATGGGAAAAGGTTCCCGTCGGCGAGATTGTCGAGTCGGCGACGAAGACGGTGGAGGAGCAGATGCGAAAGCGGGATCTTGCCCTCGACGTCGTGCTCCCCGAATCCTTCACCGTCCTGGTGGACAAGGACCGCTTCCGGCAGATTCTTCTCAATCTCTTGACCAACGCCATGGCCTACACCCCGGAAGGGGGGAAGGTGACCGTGGAGGCGCGGCGGGAGGGGGACCGCTGGTGGATCCGCGTGGCGGATACGGGCATCGGGATTCCGGAGGAGGATTTGCCCCGGATTTTTGAACGCTTTTACCGCGTCGACAAGGCCCGTTCCCGGGAGTCCGGGGGAACCGGCCTGGGACTTGCGATCGTGAAACACCTGGTGGAGGCCCATCGGGGAGAAATCCGGGTGAAAAGCCGGGTCGGGGAGGGAACCGAATTCAAGCTGATTTTTCCCTTCAAGGAAAAGGAAATGGAAGATGAAGACCGATGACGAGGGCGCCGCGACGGCCGTTGCCAGGGCTTGAAGCGGCGCCTTTTGCATGGACGAATGAGGTTCGGCCCTTAACACAAACTTAACAATGCATTTATAAAGGGACAAAAGAGAAACGTTATAGTGGGACTTGAAAAGAAAACACATCACCGGTTCAAGGGGGCCATCATCCGATGTTCAAGCGCGGAGTCGCTCTTTTCTGTTCCGTTGTCCTTGCTGTCGGTCTTCTGGCCGGTTGCGGACAGTCCGGCCGGTCGGAAGGGGACGGTGAAGGTCTTTCCGGAACCGTGAAGATCGACGGTTCCAGCACCGTCTTTCCCATCAGTCAGGCGGTCGCCGAAGAGTTTATGGCGGAAAATCCAAAGGTGCAGGTCACCGTCTCGGAATCCGGAACCGGCGGGGGATTTCAAAAATGGGTGGCCGGCGAGACGGACATCAATGACGCCTCCCGTCCCATCAAGGATGAGGAAAAGAAAAAAGCCGCCGAAAACGGCATTGAGCCGATCGAGATTCCCGTCGCATACGACGGAATCACCGTCGTGGTCAACAAAGACAACGATTTTGTGGAAGAATTGACCGTCGACGAACTGAAAAAGATTTGGGAGCCGGACAGCAAGGTGAAACGCTGGAGCGACGTCCGTCCCGAGTGGCCGAAGGAGCCGATCAAGCTTTACGGCCCGGGCACCGCTTCCGGCACCTTCGGATACTTCACGGAGGCCATCGTCGGTGAAGAAGGGAAGAGCCGGACGGATTACACGGCCAGCGAAGATGACAACGTGCTGGTTCAGGGGGTTTCCGGGGACAAATACGCCCTCGGCTACTTCGGTTACGCCTACTACGCGGAGAACAAGGACCGATTGAAAGCGGTGAAGATCGACGGCGGCGACGGCCCCGTCGAACCCACCGAACAGACGATCAACGACGGAACCTATTCCCCGCTCTCCCGGCCCGTCTTCATCTACGTCAGCAGCAAAGCCATGGAGCGGCCGGAAGTGAAGGAATTCGTCAAGTTCTACATCGAAGTTGCCAAGGACCTGGCCAAGGAAGTGGGTTACATTCCGCTGCCGGATGCGGATTATGAGGAGTCCATGAAGCGGCTGGAAGGAAAATAAAGGGAAATTCAGGCGGACGCTCCCCGGCTCCGGGCCGGGGCGGCGCGCTTTTTTCGCGATTGAAAATGGAGAGGGGAGTCGGTCGGATGTCCCAGGTTGCAAACAAGGGATTGTCGGCTTCCGGCGGCCGTTTTCGCAGGCCGCGGACGTGGCGAAATGCGGTGGAGTGGGTCATTCCCAAACTGCTTTCGGTCTGCGCCTTGTTGTCCGTGGTCACCACCTTCGCCATCCTGTTGACACTGCTGGTTGAAACGGCTTCCTTTTTTGAGGAAGTTTCCATCATCGAATTTGTCACGGGAACGGAGTGGACGGCCCTGTTCAGCGGGGATCAGCAAAAATTCGGCGTCCTTCCCCTGGTGTCGGGGACCCTGCTCGTTACCGCGGGGGCGGCGGTCGTGGCGATGCCGATCGGTCTTGCCAGTGCCATTTACCTGAGCGAATACGCGCCGGACCGGGTGAGACGGGTGTTGAAGCCCGTCTTGGAGGTCTTGGCGGGAATTCCGACCATCGTCTACGGTTTTTTCGCCCTGACCTTCGTCACTCCGCTGCTGAAAAAATGGATTCCGAATCTGGACACCTTTAACGCGCTGAGCGCCAGCATCGTCGTGGGGATCATGATCATTCCTTTGATTGCCTCCCTCAGCGAGGACGCGATGACGGCCGTTCCCCGGAGCATTCGGCACGCGGCTTATGCATTGGGGGCGACGAAATTGGAAGTGGCGCTTCGGGTGGTGGTTCCCGCCGCACTGTCCGGCATCGTCTCCTCCTTCGTTCTCGCTCTCTCCCGGGCCATCGGGGAGACGATGATCGTCACCATCGCCGCCGGTTCAACCCCCGTGCTCACCTTCAACATGCTGGAATCGATCCAGACGATGACGGCTTACATGGTACAGGCGGCCACAGGGGACATCGCCTACGGGAGCATCCAATACAAATCCCTTTACGCGGTGGGCATGACGCTCTTTCTGTTCACGCTGGCAATGAATCTTTTGGCGCAATACATCTCCCGGCGCTTCAAGGAGGATTACTGATGAGCACCGATGAAATCGCCGTGAAGGCGGTACCGAAGCCTGAGCGGGAGCAGGGAAAATCGGGGGAAACATCCGGCCGGATCCGTTTTCGCCGGTGGAAAAACCGGTTGGCCCACGCCGTCTTTCTGATGGCCACCCTTGTCGGCGTCGTCGTGTTGGCGGTTCTCCTCGCGGACGTCTTTCGCAAGGGCTGGTCCTGGATCGATGCCGATTTCTTCAACCGCTTCGCCTCCCGCATTCCCGAGCGGGCGGGGATCAAAGCGGCCCTGTGGGGCTCCCTGTGGCTGATCTCCATCACGGCGCCTCTCACCTTCCTGTTCGGAGTGGCCACTGCCATTTACCTGGAGGAGTACGCCAAGAAGGGGTGGCTTAGCCGGTTTATCCGGCTCAATATCAGCAATTTGGCCGGCGTTCCCTCCATCGTGTACGGAATCCTCGGCTTGACCCTGTTCGTGCGCTGGCTGGCTTTTGGCCAGAGCGTGCTGGCGGGAGCGCTCACGCTGACCCTGCTGGTTTTGCCCATCGTGATCGTGGCCGCCCAGGAGGCGATCGCCTCCGTGCCCCAATCGCTGCGCCAAGCCTCCTACGCCATGGGAGCCACCCGATGGCAGACGATCCAGAAGGTGGTCCTTCCCTACGCCTTTCCGGGCATCCTGACGGGGACGATTTTGGCCCTCTCCCGGGCGATCGGCGAGACGGCTCCGCTGATCATGGTGGGGGCGGTCACGTTCATCGCCTTCACGCCGGGAAGCGTCTTTGACGGGTTTACCGCGTTGCCCATTCAGATCTGGAACTGGACGAGCCAGCCCAAAGCGGAATTTCACGAACTGGCCGCCGCCGGCATCATCGTGCTGCTCGCGGTCCTCTTGTCGATGAACGCCTTGGCCATCTACCTGCGCAACAAGTTTCAGCGGAAGGTGTAAGGGAGGAGATCCGACGTGGGTCAAACGGCGATCGAGGTTCGCAACCTGGACCTCTACTACGGGGAAAAACACGCCCTGAAGGATATCAGCATGTCCGTGGAGGAAAACAGC
The DNA here is from genome assembly GCF_900113175.1 of Planifilum fulgidum. NCBI lineage: Bacteria > Bacillati > Bacillota > Bacilli > Caryophanales > Thermoactinomycetaceae > Planifilum > Planifilum fulgidum. The sequence continues at coordinate 65,711 of NZ_FOOK01000018.1, forward strand.
ATCGTGGCGCTGATCGGTCCCTCCGGGTGCGGAAAGTCCACGTTCCTGCGCACCCTCAACCGGATGAACGACATGATCGAAGGAGTGCGGATAGAAGGAACCGTAGAGATCTACGGTGAAAATATTTACCATAAGGACGTGGATGTGGAGATGCTCCGGAAGCGGGTGGGGATGGTGTTTCAGGCGCCCAATCCCTTTCCGAAGAGCATCTATGACAACGTGGCCTACGGGCCGCGCATTCACGGGATCAAAAGCAAGGCGCGGCTGGACGAGATCGTGGAGAAAAGCCTGAAGGCGGCCGCCCTGTGGGATGAGGTGAAGGACCGGCTGAAGGAACGCGCCACGGGCCTTTCCGGAGGACAGCAGCAGCGCCTGTGCATCGCCCGGGCGCTGGCGGTGGAACCCGAAATCCTTCTCATGGATGAACCCACATCCGCGCTGGACCCCATCTCCACGGCGAAGATCGAGGAATTGCTGCAGGATTTGAAGAAGGATTACACCATCGTCATCGTCACCCACAACATGCAGCAGGCCGCGCGCATCTCCGACAAAACGGCTTATTTCTTAAACGGCGTGTTGGTGGAATACAGCGACACGGACAAATTGTTCTCCAATCCGGAGCGGAAGGAGACGGAGGATTACATCACCGGCCGTTTCGGATGAGAAAGGGGAGGCTTCCCAGGTGATCCGACAGTTTGAACAGTCCCTGCAGGACGTGAAGGATCTGCTGCTTCAAATGGGCGAAAAGGTGGAGATCGCCATCGACAAGGCGGTCAAGTCGCTGGTCAACCTGGACGAGAAGATGGCTCGGGAGGTTTTGGACAGCGATTCCGAGATGGACGAGCTGGAGAATCAGATCGATGACAGGGTCGCCAAGCTGATCGTGACGCAACAGCCGGTGGCCAAGGATTTGCGCCGGTTGATCGCCGCGATGAAGATCGCCACCGACATGGAGCGGATGGCCGACTACGCCTGCAATATCGCCCGGGTGACGCTCCGGCTGGTGGAAAGCGGACAGCCGCTGTTCAAAAAGCTGGAGGACATCCCCCGGATGGCGCGGATCACCCAGCAGATGGTGCACGACGGAATCAACAGCTACATCGACGGAAACGTGGAGCTGTCCAAGCAATTGGCCCAGCGGGATGACGAGGTGGACCGGTTGTATCACGCCGTGGTGAAGGAACTTCTGGAGCGGATGATCCAGAGGCAACAATTCACCGAAGCGGCCCTTCACCTGAGCTTCGTCGCCCGCTATCTGGAGCGGATCGCCGACCACGCCACGAATGTCGCCGAAAGCATCGTTTACATCGAAACAGGAAAACGGGCCGATTTGAACTGAAAAAAGCGAAAAAGCCCCCGCCGGCAATGGTCAAGCCCCAAAAATGTAGACACGTAAAAACACCCGGCTTATGCGGCGTGCTGACGCCTGTATTCTACAGGCGTCAGCTTGTTTAATTTCAGTTGAAGCCGCTCCTCGTTGTAAAAACGAATATACCTTTGAATTAGGATTTGAGCCTGCTCAGTATCTTGGATATGATGGTGTTGGAGAGCTTCTGTCTTTAAGTGGGAGAAGAAGCTCTCGATTGGGGCATTGTCCAAGCAATTGCCTCTTCTTGACATGCTGGATCTGAGGCCAAACTGAGCTAG